>JAPKXV010000211.1 GCA_026394635.1 Methanoregula sp.
AAAGATCTCGGGCGTTCCGGCGGGATCTTCCCGGCAATTGTCGGGACATTCTACCTCGTGATTGGTGCGATACTCATCGCACTGCCGCTCGGTGTGGGTGCAGCGATCTACCTTATCGAATATACCAAAGAGAGCAGGGTTACCCGGTTTATCCGCACCGCGGTTGACCTGTTGAACGGCACCCCGTCGATCGTCTTCGGGCTCTTTGGCTTAGCATTCCTTGTCTATTTCCTGAACTTCGGCGTCTCGCTGATCGCGGGGCAGATCACGCTCGCGCTCATGGTCCTGCCCACGATGATCCGCGCCACCGAGGAGTCGTTGAAGAACATCCCGCAATCACTGCGGGAGGGGAGTCTTGCACTGGGGGCGACCCGCTGGCAGACGATCTACCGGGTTGTCCTGCCCCCGGCAGTACCCGGTATTGTCACCGGCACAATCCTGTCCATTGGCAGGGCTGCGGGAGAGACGGCGCCGATCATGTTCACGGCGGTTGTCTTCTCCCAGAGATATCTCACCAGCTCGGTCTTTGAACCGGTGATGGCACTGCCGTACCACCTCTACATCCTTGCCACAAATGTGCCGGGCTCATCGACCAATAAGTACGGGACTGCACTCGTCCTTCTGCTCCTTGTGATCGGGATTTACTCGGTCGCGATCTTTGTGAGAACACATTTCCAGAAAAAACTGCGGGGTTAATATGACCTGTGCAGCGATCATTGCGACAAAAGACCTCAATCTCTGGTACCATGACACCCATGCACTCCAGTCAGTCACCATGAAGATTCCCAAGAACAAGGTAACGGCGCTGATTGGTCCGTCCGGTTGCGGCAAATCGACACTGTTGCGCTGCTTCAACCGGTTAAACGACCTCATTGACCATGTTACGATCACCGGGGAGATTATCCTTGGCAGCACCAACATCCATGCACCCAAAACTGATGTGGTCATGCTCCGGAAGAACGTCGGCATGGTATTCCAGAAACCCAACCCGTTCCCAAAATCCGTATACGAGAACGTCGCATACGGGCCGCGGGTCCATGGCGTGAACAAACCACACGAGCTCGACAGGATTGTTGAGCAGAGCCTCCGCCATGCCGCGCTCTGGGATGAGGTGAAGGGCCGGCTCAATGATTCGGCGCTCGGTCTCTCCGGTGGGCAGCAGCAGCGCCTCTGCATCGCAAGGACGCTTGCAGTCGGCCCTGAAGTTATCCTGATGGATGAGCCCTGCTCGGCGCTCGACCCGATTGCCACGGCAAAGATCGAGAACCTGATCGACATGCTCAAACAGGAATATACCGTTATCATTGTCACCCATAACATGCAGCAGGCGGCGAGGGTGAGTGATTATACCGGGTTTATGTATCTGGGAAAACTCATTGAGTGTGGCAGGACCAAACAGATATTCGAGCACCCAAGAGAAGAACTCACGGAGAATTACATTACCGGGCGGTTCGGGTAGGTGATCGGTTATGTCAGAAAAATTCCATGCAGAACTGAATAATCTGAAGCAGGATACGGCCGAAATGGCGAAATTCGGGCGAACCATGCTCCGGACAGCAGTCGATGCGCTTGTCCAGCAGGATGTGCAGCTTGCAGAGTCGGTCGTAGCAAAAAAAGATGAGATCCACGAGATGGAAGTGCGGATTGAAGAAAATTGTTACCAGCTGATTGCCCTCTACCAACCGATGGCAAAGGACATGCGGGTCATTGCCTGCACCCTGAAGGTCGTATCAGCGTCAATGCGGATTGGGCGGTACGGCAAGGTGATCGCCAAAATCGTCAAAGAGATCTCGGATAAAACCCATATCGCCAACCTGATGAGCATCCCCCACATGGGGGACCTCGTCATAGAGATGGTGGATGATGCGGTCCGGGCGTACGAATCAGATGATATCTCCCAGATCTCAGAATTTTCCTTGCGTGACGATACCATCGATGCACTCCGGCACTCCATCTTCCGTGAAGGGATCACCTACATGATGGAGGACCCGAAAAATATCCCGCGCTGCACGCACTACATCATGGTCGCCCGGTACCTGGAACGGTGCGCCGATCATGCCTGCAAAATAGCAGAGAATGTGCACTATATGCAGACGGGAGAACGGATCGAGATTAAATGAGTGTGCCGTATATGCATAATCATTCCATCATTAATTCACCGTCACCACCGATTTTTTTAAAATAGCATTACAAAAAAAATTACCCGTATTGGGATAGATCTGTTTCCTGCCTCTTAATTGTGATGATCGCGCTTGACCAGGCGGACAATTTTATCGCCGATCTTCTGTGCTTTTTCTACTGCCTCCTTGTCGGAGAGCACGTCGCCTTTATTATACCCGTTCCCCTTGACTGAACCCAGCGATGAAAATTCATGCGTGTTTAAGAACCCCTCCAGCGTCTGGATCGTCCGGCTTGCACCCTTTTGAGCCTGCACAGCCACGGCGACACCTTTCCTCCCCGCTAATTTCCGGTCATGGTAAAGAGAATATGTACGGTCGATGAAGTTTTTTACATGGCCGCAGACGTCGTAATAATAGGTAGGTGAACCGATGATGAGTACATCACAGTCCAGCACTTTCTGTATCACATCATCCCAGTCATCATTCTCGATCACGCACCACTTTTCTTTTTTGCATTTTTCGCAACCGAGGCAGGGGTGGATCTTTTTTCCCGCAAGCGAAATGAATTCGGTCTTGATACCTCCAACCTGACAGCGTTCGAGAATTACGTTGACCAAGTCTGCGGTGTTACCCTCCTTACGCATGCTCCCGGATATCCCCAGCACTTTCATATGATACCCTTTGCGCCCGGAGTATTGAGTGTTTTGATGGCAGAATCGAGTCCCAGTCCCCGGAATGCGATCCGTATCCAGTCCCAGGGATCATCAGGAGAAAAAAAGAGGTGAGAACTGCAGGAACAGTCGCTGCACCCGAACCGCGGGACGGGCGATCCCGGAAGGGTTCCGGCAAGCCTGCATTCGAATTTTTGTTCCGTACGTGCGCAGACGACAGAGATGAGGCTGAAGTGGTCGTTTGTGAGAAGGTAATCGATATGCCATTTCGGGCGCCGGTCCCGGCCCTGTGCAAGGAGCATATGGCGCCGTACCCTTTGTAACCCGCCACTGCCCTGTGCCGAGCCGACGTATACATGGAAGCCGGCTGCAAATGCCAGCGCTCCCAAAGCCCCGACATGTACGGTGCACGCTGGGTTCTGGAGCACGAGGCAGTAAATTCCCTTATCCATACCCGCTCTTTAACAGCTCCCGGGCAGCTGCGATATGCCCGCTCCCCCCGGTCTCCACCGGCACCCCGTGGCCCGGAAAGAGCCCTTCCACGTCAAGC
>JAPKXV010000446.1 GCA_026394635.1 Methanoregula sp.
ATATCCATCGGCAAGGAGACGATCGGTGAGGTGGCTCCCGATGAATCCGGCACACCCCGTGACAAGCGCCCTCATCGTCTCACACTCTTTTTAAGAAATGCATTCAATGAATCTCTCATGGTCTCATCTTCAAGGGCAAAATCAATGATCGTCTCGATATACCCGAGCTTGTCTCCGGTATCAAACCGTTTTCCCTGGTAGAGGTATGCATACACATCCTCCTTTTTCATGAGGAGTCGGATGGCATCGGTGAGCTGGATCTCGCCGCCGGCCCCTTTCGTTGTGTGTTTCAGGCAGGAAAAGAGTGCCGGGGTGAAAACATACCGTCCTATGGAACCGAAACTTGACGGTGCTGCCTCCGGGCGCGGTTTCTCGACGATATCATCAAGCAGGAGAAGATTCTCTCCGCACTCCTTCCCTTTGACAATACCGTACCGGTTCAGGTGTTCCCTGGGGACTTTCTGGACTGCGATGACCGAGGACCCGGTCTTTTCGAAGATGTCGATGAGCTGCTGTGTGCAGGGAGTGGAGTCCTTCATGATGTCATCGCCAAGGAGCACGGCAAACGGGTCATCCCCGCAGTGCTTTTCGGCACAGAGGACGGCATCGCCAAGCCCTTTGGGTTCCCGCTGCCGGACGAAATGGATTCCGCCAAACCGGGCTATCTCTTTGAGCGCATCGAGCTGCTGGGATTTGCCGTGGCGTTCGAGATGCATCCGGAGCTCCGGAGCGTCATCGAAATAGTCCTCGATCGCCCGCTTCCCCCGGCCGGTGATGAGGAGAATGTCTTCAATACCGGAGTCTACGGCTTCCTCAACGACATAGTGGATGACGGGCTTGTCGATGATCGGGAGCATCTCCTTGGGCATCGATTTTGTGACCGGGAGGAACCGTGTCCCCAGCCCGGCTGCCGGGATGACTGCTTTTTGGACCTTGTTACTCACCAGCAAACACCTTCATAGACCGCCGCTTCTCTCCGGGCTTTTTCAAATCGCCGCCCGTCAATAACAATCTTGCCATGATAATCCAGATCTTCGAACTCTTTCCATTCTGTCACGATGAGAACCGCATCCGATGCGAGTATCTCAGCAGCCGAACCTGCATAGGATATATCCGGCAGGACTTTTCTGAAATTATCCATTGCCATGGGGTCGTAGGCAATCACAGAAGCTCCCGCTTTCCTGAGATGCCTGATTATCGGGATTGCCCGGCTCTCGCGAATGTCATCGGTATCCGGCTTGAATGCAAGCCCGAGGATACCGATTGTCTTTCCTTTTGGATTGATATGCTTTTTCAGGAGCGTAATCATCCGCCCGGGCTGGTCCTCGTTGAGAGCCATCACAGATGACAGGATTCTCGATGGTATTCCCTTCGAATCTGCATAGGCAATGAGTGCCTTGACGTCCTTGGGGAAACAAGAGCCCCCGAACCCGATCCCGGACCGGAAGAAATGCGGGCTGATCCGTGCATCCAGGCCGACGCCCTTGAACACCTCATAGCTGTCGATCCCCTGCACCTTGCAGATGTTCCCGATCTCGTTGGCAAAACTGATCTTGGTGGCAAGGAATGCATTGCTTGCATACTTGATCATCTCGGATGTCTGCAATGTCGTTGAAAAGATCGGCGCATGGAGGGGCCGGTATAATGATTCGAGGACTTCCCTGGTCTTGGGGTCATGGGTCCCGATCACGACCCGGTCCGTATGGAAGAAATCATCGACAGCAGTTCCTTCCTTGAGAAACTCCGGATTCGAGGCGATCCCAAAATCCACAAACGCCTTTTTTCCGGACTCTTTTTCCAGCAGGGGAATAATGACCGTTTCGTTTGTACCCGGGATAACCGTGCTCTTGGTTACGATAACATGGAACCGGTCAAGAGATTGCAGGGATTTCCCGATACTCCGTGAAACCTCTTTGACCTGGCTCAAGTCACTGGAACCGTCTTTTTTCGGGGGTGTCCCAACACAGATAAACGTAATTTCTGAATTGACCACGGCATCCTGGAGATCCGTTGTCACCGAGATCTTTTTTCTGTTTTTCGTTAAGAGATCCTCAAGGCCCGGTTCATAAATCGGGCTCTTCCCGGACTGTATCAGGTCAAGCTTCTTCCGGTCCCTTCCGACAAAGATAATATCATGTCCCATCTCTGCAAGACACGCGCCGGTAACTGATCCGACATACCTGGTACCGATACGGAAATTCGCATTCTATCACATTAATCCATTTTTTATTACCTTATAGCTGGCGGAGAATATGGTCGCGGCGATAGCCGATCGTCCTGATATGCCCGGAAAAGTCCTGCGCTAAGGGCAGGCCGACATACCCGAGGCCGACGATGCAGACTGTTTTATTGAGACGTTTTTTTGGAACCTTGGGAACCACGGGACTAAACACCTTTTTTTAGAAAATGC
>JAPKXV010000226.1 GCA_026394635.1 Methanoregula sp.
ATAAAAGAACATCCGATAAGGACCAGGCAGATTACCAGAACACCACTTGTCAGCTTGCACGTTTGCATACGTTTGCATCCCCTCTTGTTTTCTCAATGGAAGAACCCGGTGTTCGCAGGACAGAATGCAGGTCGTTGCCGATCCCGCTGCTCCTTGTCATCCAAAAAAAACCAGAGATTTTTTTGTGAATATGACGCTGCAACACGTTAACGCTTTGTGTCGGCCGGTATCTTAACAACGTCCTTTCATACGCAAGAGGGAGCCCCGTTGCTTTTCTATCCCGCAATGGCACCTGATGACGACATCACGCGGTAGGTAACGCTCCTTTATCCGGAGATCGAGCTCTCTCTTCTGCTGGAGGACTGCATCCTTTACCGTCATACTGTGTTGTTTAGTATTGTAGAGGATTTTTAAAAAACCCCATTTTTAGAGGGAGTCTCAATCAAAACTTCGTCGTGAATATATGAATTGAATTCACATTTCATGCAGTTAATCGGAATCCTCTGTAATACAAAATAATAGATAAAATTCTGCATTATGATTTTTTTTCCCCGATGAGGGGATGCGTTTCACACGGGCGGTAGAGAAAAGATTTGGGTCATGGCAGGGCCCATCCCGGGGAATAAAAGGAGAAGGGATTGTAATGAAGGGACCGGGGTTATCCCCTGATCCCTGCATCTCTCACAATCCGGTTCAACTCAACCAGGACCGGGTCGAGACTCGGAGGGATTGCGGAATCTTCGGTTGTCACGGTCTTTCCCTGGTAACTGACCGAATACTGGATCAGGTCGGCGCCGCCACGAGGCGCAGGATAATTATTCTGGAGCATTGAAAACCGGGCCACACTAAACAGGTCTGAAACCTTACTCATCTCTGAACTGTTCAGGACGATCTCCCTGCTCCCGGCTTTTGTTGCCACCACAGCCGCACCATTGTCAAATAGTACCAGCCGGTCATCGAATCCCGCGATCCCCCCGGTCCGGTAATAATCCAGAAATACCGCAGGTGCCGCCGGTCGTGAGACCGGAGGGGTCTTTACACCCAGGCATCCTGCACCCGCACACCAGAGGATTATCAATCCAATGAATACTGCCAATATCGTGCGCCTGATACGTATCCCTCCTGTCGGAATAGATCGTTTTTGTGTTTCCGGGATCAAATCTGCAGCACATCCGGCTTTGCAGGCGTTGATGCCATCCTGCGCTCCGGGAGGACATCCTCGAGAGCTTTTAGGAGGTTGTCCACTTTTTCATTGTTGAATGTTGCACGAAATGCTTTCAGCTCCATTGCGTTCATCAGCATGATACCTTTCTTTTTCATGGGGAGCCCCTGGTCGTTGAGCGGGTTGATGTCGATTGCAAGCGACGCCGACCGGTTCTTGGTCTTGGGGAGGCGGATGATGGTGACTCCCTTCACGCTGGTCGGTTTGCGTTCCCAGTCCTTTCCCTCTTCAATGAATGTTTTGAGTTGTTCCGTCAATTCCATGAAAAGAACTTATGATTTATATATTAAAAGGCTATTCGGTGTGATGTGAAGGTGCCGGGCTGGCAACCCTGCAACAGATCGGGCAGCAGGCCCGGTATGACACCTCAATGAACGCTAAATAGGAAAAAACTGATGTGTATAGTGACAAAACCCCATGCCGGTACTTTCCCTTTCCCCTGACGAGCCCTTCTCCCTCGACCTCACGCTCTCCTGCGGACAGGCGTTCCGGTGGGAAAGGGATGCTGACGGATGGTGGCATGGCGTTGTCGGGGACCGGGTCATCAAAATCCGGCAGAAGAACGCAACCCTCACCTTTGAGGGCGGGCCGTCCCCTTTCATCAGGCATTATTTCTCCCTTGACACGGACCTGGATGCGGTCACCACATCCTTTGACCGCGACCCGTTCATCCATGACGCGATCCTGAAATGCCGGGGCCTTCGCCTCGTACGCCAGCCGGCGTGGGAGTGCCTGATCTCCTACATCTGCGCGACCAACTCCAACATCCCGATGATCAAACGGCGGATCGCAAATATTGCCAACACGTTTGGCAAACCCCTTGAATTTGAGGAGAAAACCTATCACACGTTCCCGGATCACGCTTCACTTGCTTGTGCCTGCACTCCCGCACTCTCCGAATGCAAACTGGGATACCGTTCGCCGTATGTGCTGGAGACCGCCTGCGATATCGAAGACGAGAAGGCATGGAACGATTCCATCGCTGCACTCCCCTATGAACAGGCGCGGCGTGAACTGATGAGACTCCAGGGGGTCGGTCCCAAGGCAGCAGACTGCATCCTCCTCTTTGCGTTCCAGAAATATGAGGCATTTCCCGTAGACGTCTGGATACGCCGCATCATGCGGGACCATTATATCAAAACCCTGAACAATGACTCATCCCTTACCGGGTGGGAGTATGATACGATCCGCAGGTTTGCAGAAAAGCACTTTGGAAAATATTGCGGCTATGCGCAGGAATACCTCTATGCCTCACGCGAAGGTTAAACCGGGTTGATGTGCCCCCCTGTTTCTGACTGCAAACTATTTGATGCTGCATGGAACACCGGATATCTATGAAACGGTCTGACGAGGCAGTTGCCTGTTTTAACAAGGGGTTCTCGTGTTCCCAGGCGGTCTGTTCCACGTATTCGCGTGAACTTGGTTTGGACGAGCGAACCGCACTGAAAATTTCCTGCGGGCTGGGGGGCGGTCTCGGGCATACCAGCGGCACCTGCGGCGCACTGACCGGCGCGGCGCTCGTCATCGGGCTCAAATACGGCAAGGTTACCGCCGGGGACAATGATGCAAAGGAAAAGACCTATGCAAAGGTAAAATACCTGGTCGATGAATTCAGGAAACGGAACGGTTCTGTAGCCTGCACCGACCTTGTCGGCTATAACCTTTCCCTTCCTGAAGAGTTTGCAAAAGCGAGGGGAAAAAAGGCGGCTGCCACCCGGTGCCCGAAATTTATTTTTGACGCAGCGGAGATCCTCGAAGAGTGCCTGAAAGATTAATTGTATTTTAAAAAAAAGGGGATTTGATTATACCCGGGTTTACGTGCCGATATCCCAGCTGCAGAGATACTTCTTCTGTTCCCGGCTTAACTCATCAATGGTGAGACCGAGCGATGAGAGTTTGAGGCGCGCCACCTGCTCGTCGATCTCCTGCGGGACCTCATAGACACCGCCGGAGAGAGAGCCGCCATTCTCCGCAATATACCGGGCGCAGAGCGCCTGCAGCGCGAAGCTTAAGTCCATCACTTCAATCGGGTGCCCCATGCCCTTGGGTGTGGCAAGGTTCACCAGCCTGCCCTCGGCAAGGACGTGGATGGATTTCCCCTTGATCACAAACGTCCCGATGCCGTCGCGCTGGATGACCTTGTCGGCATGCTCTGCAAGATAGCCCATATCGATCTCGACATTGAAGTGGCCGGCATTGGAGAGGATGGCCCCATCTTTTAACTTTTTGAAATGGGGTGCAGCAATGACGCGAGTGTTCCCGGTGGTCGTGATGAAAATATCCCCGATCCCTGCGGCTTTGTCCATAGGCATCACCAGGAACCCGTCCATGTGGGCCTCAAGCGCCCGTCGCGGGTCCACCTCGGTCACGATGACCTTTGCCCCGAGGCCGTGCGCTTTGCGCGCAAGCCCCCGCCCGCAGTACCCGTAACCGGCAACAACCACGTATTTTCCGGCGATCAGCATGTTGGTCGTGATCATGATGGAGGAGAGTGCGCTCTCCCCGGTGCCGTGCACGTTGTCAAAGAACCGTTTCATCGGGGTGTCATTGACCGCTATCACCGGAAACTCGAGTTTACCCTCTGCTGCCATCGCCCTGAGCCGGTGGATGCCGGTGGTCGTCTCTTCACATCCCCCGATGATGCTGCTGAGGAGGTCCCGGCGTTTTGTATGCAGGTAATGGATCAGGTCCATACCATCGTCGATCGTGATCGTCGGGGACGCATCCAGCACCCTGTCAATTGCGGCATAGTACTCTTCGACCGAACACGCACGCTTCGCGTAGCAGTGGACACCTTTGACCTGCCTGAGCGCCCCGGCCACATCATCCTGTGTTGAGAGCGGGTTGCAGCCGGTGATATGCACCTCTGCGCCCCCGGCTGCAAGGGTGGAGACGAGGTTTGCTGTCTTTGCCTCCACGTGGAGCGCCATTCCGACCGTCATACCGGCAAAGGGCTTCTTCTGCACAAACTGTTTTTTTATGGCGGCAAGCACCGGCATAAACTGTGCCGCCCATTCAATCTTCAATGTACCTGAACTCATAGATCACACCGCACAGGCCAGGACTCAACGGTCCTGTCCTCAAAAGTATCGTACCATATCAATGAGCACCGCACAGGACATAAAACCCGCCCTGCGGATGATGGGGAAAATTAGAAGCGCACCGCAGTCCCAGACTTAGAACAGATGGTGCTTACACGGCGGATTATTCCCTGCCTTGACTTAAAAGACGGCCGGGTTGTGAAAGGCACGCATTTCCTCAAGCTCCGCGATGCCGGCGACCCGGTGGAACTTGCCGGGCGGTACAACGAACAGGGAGCCGATGAGGTTGTCTTCCTGGATATCACCGCCTCAAAGGAGAAGCGCGGGACGATTATTGACGTGGTTCAGCGCGCTGCAGACGAGCTCTTTCTTCCTCTTACGGTCGGCGGGGGTATCCGGTCTCTTGAAGATATCCAGCAGATCCTGCGGGCCGGTGCCGACAAAGTGAGCGTCAATACGAGCGCAGTCCACGACCCCACCCTGATCACAAAGGGCGCGGAGTCGTTTGGCACCCAGTGCATGGTCGTGGCAATGGACGTGCGCCGGAACTTCACGCCAAACCCGGAGGGGACACCCGTCATGCTTCACAACGGCGGAACATGCTGGTACGAGGTCGTGATCTACGGGGGGAGCAACCCAACCGGCATCGACGCGATCCAATGGGCAAAGGAGGCAGAGGTACGGGGGGCAGGGGAGATCCTTCTTACCAGCATGGAGACCGACGGCACAAAAAAGGGCTTTGACATCGCGATCACCGCCGCGATCTCTGAAGCTGCCGGCATCCCGGTCATCGCGAGCGGGGGGGTAGGCACCCTTGACCATTTCTACGAAGGATTTACCGCAGGAAAAGCGGACGCCTGCCTTGCGGCAAGCGTCTTTCACTATGGAGAGTTCACGATCCGGGACGTCAAGGACTATCTTGCAGCCCGGGGTATCCCGGTACGGCCCTGATGTCAAGCTCGAACGCCGCAACGCTGTGCTCCAGCTCAAAGGCATTCAGCACCGAGGGATGAATCTCGCCAAACACTCCCGCACATTTCCCGCCAACGATAATATCCACTCTCCTGCCATCGATGAACGCCTTGTCAGCAGACTCCTCCACGGTATAGGCAATTGACAGTTCGTGGAGCACGGCATCTGCGCAGGCATATGCTTCAGAAAAATCCGCAGACGGGTGGATGCTCACGGCCGCGAGGCGCTGCGATGTTTTCATATCCCCGATAACATCCCCGGTCGCAAAGAGGCGCTGCGGGAGTTCCCGGTGCTTGTTCACCTGGAGCATCTCTATGAGCAGCGGGAGGATGTCCGTGCGCACAACCGTGTGCTCCTCGCTGATCGGGTGCATGACGGCGAGCGCCCGGGGTGAGCGTGCCCGCTGCATCGCATCGAAGAGCACCCGCTCACAGGTCAGCGTGAAGGGCATCATCTCAATATACCCAAGCCCGGAAAGGATGGTGCGGACCTGTGCAGCGGTGGTGTACACCGGGTGTGCCCTGCCGATGGCAAAGGTCGGGGAGATCTCGACGGCAAACCTGTCGTACCCGTACGCGATGGCCACATCCTCGAAGATGTCCCAGTCATGCATGATGTCGGCCCGGTAACAGGGCACCTGCACGGTCACCCTCTCCTTGCCTTCAGGCCGGGCTCCGAACCGCATCTTCTCAAGGAGCGCTGCCATCTCTGCACTCGAGAGCTCGACACCGATAAGGTCACAGCACTCGCGGACGCTCACCGTGCGTTGTGCGGGTGCAAGGGTGGGAGTCTGTATACCGTTTATCTCAACGCTCTCGATTGCTGCTCCCGCTTCCGCCATCGCGGTGCAGAGGATGTTCACTGCCACCTGAACGGCACGCTGGTCAGTGCCGGTCGTGTCCAGCAGGATATTTCTCGTGCTGGTCGTCACCCGCGTGCGTTCGCCATTGATGATCGGCGGGAACGAGCAGACATGGTCTTCTGCATCGACAATAAGCGGGAAGAGCGGGAAGTCTTGTACGATCTTTGCATAGTCCCTTCCCTTCGGGTGTTCGGCAAGGATCTCTTCCAGGGTTAGTTCCCGGTCATAATCGAGAGGGACAAACTTCCGGCTGCGCGGTGAGGCAAGATAATGAAATGGCGGTGTGATGGTATCAAGATCATGGATGCCGATGGCAACCTTGCTCCTGCCCCGGCCCACTGCCCAGTGGAGTGCCTCCTGCAGCCCCATGACCGAGAGGATGGACTCCTCATCGAGCGCGACATCCCGTATGACCGCCGAGCCGAGATACGGGCGTATCGGGGCGAGTTTTGGGTCGATGGTAAATCTGATCCCTGACGGTTTTACGGTGTAACGGGGGAGCCCGGTCGTAATACCGAGAAAACCCCTCATTGCCCGGGCCACACCCTCGACCGAGAACAGGTCGGGCCGGTCCGGGAAGAACTCAACATCCGCATGGTCCGGTTCGCGGCGCTCGATTTCAGAGCCGATCATGGGCAGCCGGTCAAGGATTGTCTCCCGGTCCGATCCGGTGAGCCGTTCAAGATACCTGTAGGGAAGACCGATGATCGCCATGTTACGCCTTCCCCCCTTTGGTGACGTCCTGTTCACGGTATACCGGGCTCTCCCGTATCCACCCGATGTCGCTCTTGTAGAGAAGCCGCAGGTCTTTGAGTCCCAGTTTGAGCATGGCTACGCGGCTCACACCTAAGCCCCATGCAAGGACAGGATACGCGATGCCCCAGGGTGCCGTGACCTCCTCGCGGAAGATGCCGGCGCCCCCCATCTCCACCCAGCCAAGCCCGTCAACATAGATCTCCGGTTCAACGGACGGTTCGGTGTACGGGAAGTAGGCCGGGCGGAACCGTACGTTCTCAAATCCCATCCTTCCGTAGAACTCTTTGAGGTACCCCAGCAGGTTACGGAACGAGACTCCCTTGTCCATAACGATACCTTCGAGCTGTTCGAACTCCGGAGTATGCGTAGGGTCGATCGCCTCGCGGCGGTACACCCGGCTGATGCAGAATGCTTTTACCGGCGGGTTGGGGTTTGCGGCAAGGTGCCGGATGGACAGGGCCGTGGTATGCGTGCGCAGTACGCACTGCTCTGCCTTTTGTATATTCCACTTCCCGCCCCAGCCGGTCGATGATGTATCTCCTCCGCGCTCATGCATGTCCCGCACCCGTTCCCAGCCCGGGG
>JAPKXV010000465.1 GCA_026394635.1 Methanoregula sp.
GCGACATCACCGACCGCAAGAAGGCGGAAGAGACAATCCACGAGAGCGAGGGGCGTTTCCGCACGTTGTTTGAACAGAGTAAAGATGCTGTCTTTGTCGCTGACCCGAAAACCCGCATGATCACCGATTGCAACCGGAAAGCAGAACTCCTGACCGGCTATTCCCGGGCAGAGCTTCTTACCCTGAAGATGGACGCTCTCCATCCCAAAGATGTCCGTGCAGAGGCCATCGATAATTTCAGGAAGTATGCGGATGGAATGGACGCAAGCGTTGATTCCATCGTAATCACCCGCGATGGTCAGCGGGTACATGTCTCCATCCTCGGGAATTTTATTGTGGTGAACAATCAGAACCTCCTTATCGCTTCGTTCCGGGATATGTCCCGGCAGAAGCAGGCAGCAGACACGCTCGCTCTTACCGCCCGCAAGCTCGTGTTGATGAATGACGTGACGTACCAGTATATCCAGAATAAGGTAACCGGACTCCGGGGGTATGCTGATCTCAGTAAAGATGCAAAAACCGAAGCTGTTTATCGAAAAGGAAGAACATGTCCTTGCAGATATCCACCATCTGATTAAAAATACACAAGAGTACCAGGAGATCGGAGTACACCTGCCCCGGTGGATTCCCGTGGAACAATCAATCCGGATTGCCGTTTCACTCGTCAGCCCGAAAGAGGAGATATCGATTGAGTCAGCACTTCATGGACTCGAATTGTATTCCGATCCCCTCATTGAAAAAATCTTCGCGAACCTCATTGAAAATGCAGCACTCCATGGAAAGACCACGAGACGCATCACCTTTTCCTGCGAGGAAACGCCAGAGGGACTTATTTTGACTTGTGAAGACGATGGTGTCGGGATCTCCCCCAAGGATAAAGCCCATCTTTTTGACCGGCTCGTCGGTGAAAAGATCCGCTTTGGGCTCTTCTTTGTGCAGGAGTGCATACTCCTTTCCGGTATGACGATTGCTGAAACCGGAAAACCGGGCAAAGGCGCACGGTTTGAGATTACCGTGCCGAAGGGAATGTACCGGGTAGAACGACCTACTACATAAATGGGGGGAGTGATCCATGCCGAAGAAGAAGGAGACCGCGAACACGAAAAAAACCACACAAGAAAAGAAGATGATCCTTGTTGTCGATGACAAGGCAGAGAACCGTCACCTCCTCGAAGCAATGCTCATTCCGAATGGGTACACTGTTGTTTCCGCATCAAATGGTATCGATGCATTAAAACTGATCCGGGAAGAGCCGTTCGACGCGATCATTTCCGATCTCCTGATGCCAAAGATGGACGGGTTCCAGCTCATCCGGGAGTGCAAGAAGGATCCGGCACTCCAGAAGATTCCATTCATCATCTACACGGCTACTTACACCGGGAAGAAGGACATCGATTTCGGGCTTTCATTGGGAGCTGTGCGGTACATCATCAAACCGACGGAGCCGTATGATTTTTTAAGGATTTTAAACGGGGTGCTCGCCGGGATAAGAAAAGATGAGGTAGCAGCGGTCATCCCGAAGATTACTGACGACACAGTATATTCTGCCGAACATATCCGGGCACTCACGGAGAAGTTGGAGAAGAAAATCCTGGCACTGGAGAAGAGCGAGAAGAATTACCGGGCGCTCTTCGAGAACGCAAATGACGCGATCGTCGTCCATGGATTCACTCCTGATGGTCTGCCTTCCCGGTTCACCGATGTGAACGAGAACACCTGCCGGCTGTTTGGATATAGTCGCGACGAGATGCTCACGATGTCACCCCTCGATATCGATGCTCCTGAAACATGGGAAGAAGCACGGGATCACGCGCAAAAACTGCGGGAAGATGGGCATCTCGTCTTCGAAGGAACGCAGGTTAAAAAAGATGGGCAACGGTTCCCGGTAGAGGTTAGTGCACACATCTTTACGCTCGATGATCATATCGTCATTCTCTCGATAATTCGGGATATCACCGAACGAAAACGGGCGGAGGAAGCATTACAGGAGAGTGAGGAGCGGTACCGCGTCCTTGCCGAAACATCCAGTGATATAATCTTTATCCATGATCTCAATTGCGCGTTCAGTTACATGAACCAAACAGGATTGAAGACGATCGGCATAACTCTGGAAGAAATAGTTGGGAAAAATAATGTAAACATCTTCCCACCAGCCATTGCATCCGAACAACAACGAATGGTATCAAAGGTAATCGCCAAAAAACAACCGGTATCAGCAGAACTAGAAATTCAGATACGGGAAGAGCGACGATGGTTTGATAGTATCCTGATGCCGCTTATGGCAGAGGATGGATCAGTCAGAGCAGTCATGGGTTCGGTCCGGGACGTCACCGAACGTAAACAGGTGGAGGAGGCGATCCACCAAGCAAACCGGAAACTGAACCTGCTATCGAGTATAACCCGGCACGACATCCTGAACCAGCTGATGGCACTCAAAGGGTATCTCGAACTATCAGAGGATGTTATTGACAAACCGGAAACCCTCAGAGAATTCATCAAAAAAGAACAACAAGCCGCGAATACTATCGAGCACCAGATCACGTTCACGAAAGTCTACCAGGAGCTGGGTGCTGCTGCCCCTGCATGGCAGAACGCGAATGCAAAGATCCAAAAAGCGGTTGGTATGCTGCCGATGCGGGATGTCCGTGTCGAAGTCGATCCCAAAAACCCTGATATCTTCGCTGACCCGCTCTTCGAAAAGGTCTTCTACAACCTAATCGACAATGCCATCAGATACGGGGGTGACCAGATGAAGACTATCCGGGTATTCTCGCAGGAATCTGACTCAAGTCTTATGATCATCTGCAAAGATGATGGTGTGGGGATCTCCGCTGAGGACAAAAAACGGCTTCACCGGCATCACCATCACCGAGAACGGCACTCCGGGCAAAAGCGCACGTTTTGAAATCACCGTGCCGAAAGGGGCGTACCGGTTCCGGGTGGGTGGATGATGAGAGGGAAACGGGGCGGGTGCGGGGATTACCGCCCGATGGAGATAAGTGATTAATATGGATATTCTTCAATCCGGCAATGACCACGCCAGTACGGAATTGATCCTGCACGTTATTATCGTGTGCGCCATCATCCTTGGTCTCTGGGTTGTCAGCACGATGAACTACCTGCTCTTCCACAGTCTGGTTGAACTCGCGAGCATTATCGTCTGCTTCACGATCTTTGTCATTGTCTGGAACACACGGGACAAGATCGATAACGGGTACTTCATCGTTGTCGGGTTGGCATTCTTTTTTATCGGGGCGATTGACCTGTTCCATACACTCGCCTATAAGGGCATGGGCGTCTTTTTGGAAACCGCCGGAGGTCTCCAGACCCAGCTCTGGATTGCCGCCCGGTACCTGCAGGCATTCACCCTCCTCGCCGCCCCGTTTTTTATCAGGAGAAAGGTCAGGACAGCCCCGCTTCTCGTTATTTATTCTGCTGCCACCGCTCTTCTCCTCTGGATGATTTTCGCAGGCATGTTCCCCGCGTGTTTCATCGAAGGGCAGGGGCTCACGCCCTTCAAGATCACGAGCGAATATATCATTTCCATCCTCCTTATCGCGGCAACGGTTCTCCTGTACTGGAAACGTGCAGCATTCAATCCCCGTGTCTTCCACTATCTTGTCGCCTTTAATCTCCTTACTATCTGCGCTGAGCTGTCTTTCACCTCATATTCCAACCTCTACGGGTTCATGAATACCATCGGGCACTTCTTCAGGTTTGCCGCAGTGTACTGCCTGTACATTGCGATTGTTACCGTCGCCCTCAGAAATCCATTTGACCTGCTCTACTCAGAGCTCAAAGAGAAGAGCGTAGCCCTGGAGCAGAGCGTTGAACAGTTAAAAGAGCTCGACCGGCTTAAATCGATGTTTATTGCCACGATGAGCCACGAGCTCCGGACACCACTCAATTCCATTATCGGCTTTACGGGCATCATGGTGAAAGGGATGGCAGGTCCGATCAACCCGGAGCAGAAGAAGCAGCTCGGTATGGTACAGGAGAGTGCCCGGCACCTGCTTGCGCTTATCAACGATGTTATTGATATCTCCAAGATCGAGGCGGGTAAGATCGAGGCGAGTATATCCACATTCGATCTTGCAGATGTGATCCGTGACGTGCAGAACACGTTTGCCCCGCAAGCTGCTGATCAGGGACTTGCCGTAAACATCCAGATCCCTGAGTCAATCTCCGTTACGAGTGATGACCGGCGGATCAGGCAGATCATCATGAACCTTGTGAGTAACGCGATCAAGTTCACGGATACGGGCAGTGTTAGTCTGACAGTGCAAAAGAAGGGGGCTGTTATCGAAGTCCGCGTCAGTGACACGGGCATCGGTATTACCGGTGAGGACCTCAAAAAGCTGTTCCGTCCCTTTGTACGGGTGCAGGTGCCGGGACGACTCACCGAAGGAACGGGGCTTGGGTTATACCTCTCGCAGAAACTCGCCCGGTTTCTTGGAGGGGAGATCACCGCAGAAAGCGAGCCGGGGAAGGGGAGCGTCTTTACGTTCTCATTCCCGGCGGTATATGCGAAGCAGGAGGAGAATAGACAATGAGACGAACCGGTACCTCAGCGCTTTGATCTTAAAAGAGGAGGGGTTTGAAGTGATCGAGGCAGTCACCGGTGAGGAGGGTGTAGAGAAAGCGGGGAAGGAACATCCGGATCTTATCCTGATGGACATCCAGCTGCCGGGTATCGACGGGCTTGAAGCGACCCGGCGGATCCGGGCGTCTTCCGCTGACAGGAAGGTCCCGATTATCGCCCTGACATCATACGCGATGACCGGCGATCGCGAACGGGCATTGGCTGCCGGATGCACCGGGTATTTCGAGAAACCGATCAACCCGGATACGATCATTGACGAGATCCGGCGGTTCCTCAAGTGAGGGAAGGGTAAAATCGCGTTTTTAAAAAGTACAGCGTCATTAACCGCAGCGGCACCGTGTGTACCTGTTTATCGATCACCCCGTCCAGCGCCATCCCGTATGTGGAGCACAAGATGATGCCGGCACGATCAGGAACCCCGGGGAAAAACAGACCTGATTTTTCAGTGACACATGCATACCGCATAAAAAAACGGTGCGAGCCATTTTTTCGATAACAAAACACCGCTCCCGTCATCCCGTGCTTATCTCCTGCTCAGGCAATACTCCCATCTTCGATTATTGTGTTTCACGGTCGCCTTTAATGTTCGAAAAACGTGATGAAATGTACGAAATCCGGTTCGAATAATGTGATCGGGGATCGGAATCTATCGTCATCAGCGACTAAGACCTGAACGAGTAAAAGACAAAACCGGGGCGGTTGCCGTTAATCGTACTGGGAGGGGATGGCAATCTGTCCGTTCGAGTCCCCTGTCCTGATGCCAACTTCCTTGCACGATCAATATGCGGCTCCTTACCTCATTCCTTCGTATGGTTCGGATCACCCGTGAAATGATGCGAAGGATCACACCCGTTGGCATATCGCTTCTGCGGGTTACCCGATTCGGGTGAGCAGGGCAAACCACGCGGGAATGAGGAGACACTCGTTGCCGTCAAGGAATCTCCGCTCAAAGATATTTTTTGTAACCAGTACCGCTTTTTTGGCAGGGTGAATCTCCATAAAACGGCGGAGGCTCTTTGTGTCTGCCGGGCTGATACTGTTCTGATATTTGACTTCGACAGGAATGAGCACAGGGGATTCTACAACCACATCCACTTCGTTCTTCTCCTTGTCGCGCCAGAAGAATGTGCCTGAAAAGAGCGTCTCGACAAAGGGACCGAGGACTGGTTCTGTCAACTGTGTCCGGTCATACCCCAGCACCGCACAGGCAATAGATGGATGGGCGACGTAGACCTTTTTGTGCCGGCGCATCCTTTTTGCCGGACTCTTCGAGTATGGTTCAGCGATGCGGATTAAAAATGCGGTTCTGAGGAAGAAGAGATAACCTGCCACCGTCTCATGGCTCGCAGCCAGTGTGCGGGAAAGGTTCTGGATGTCAAAGACACCGGATGTGGTGCTGCACGCGAACCGGAACAGGTCATAGAGGAGATCTCGGCGCCGGATGTCAAAGATCGCTGGGATGTCCCGGTAGATAATCTTCCGGACGACAAGATCGGCAATGTACCTGCGGATTATTGCACCGTCTTCTTCACGGACGAGTTCCGGAAATGCACCTTTGTACAGATATTCGACAAATTCGTGCTCATAGTATTCCTTCTGCGAAAGACACCTATGATATGCATGTTCCAGTGCAGAAAAATCCCCTGAAACAGCAGAGACTTCTGGAACTGCACCACCCTTGAGCCGGAGATATTCCGAAAACGAGAGTGTGTCCAACTGGAACGTGACAAGGCGCCCTGCAAGCGTTGCTTTTGCCTTGGAGATCTCCAGTGATTCTGAGCCGGAGATGATGAATTTACTCTGCTTCTGGTCGTAGTACCGTTTGAGCACCCCTTCCCAGTCGTCTACATAGTGGATCTCGTCAAGGAAAATGCTCGTCGCGTGAACGACATTGATGGCATAATCGATAACAAAAACGAGCACCTCCTTCTTCTGAGTCTCCTCTTCATCGAACGAGAAGAAGAGCGTGCCGTGCGCAATGTCGCTCATCAGCTGGCGCATGAGCGTGGTCTTCCCCGTCCGGCGCAGACCCACAATAGCTATTGCCTGCTTCTTTGTTAGCCAGGGCTCGATCTCCCGGTAGAGGTCGCGCCGGAACTCCGCAACGTCGATGGGACGCCCCGCCAGTTGCGGGTTGTACTCATGAATGAGCCGGATGAGATATTCGTTATTCACACAATAGTAGTATTAATTTCGGAAGTTAATACTATTATGGTTGGAATAATGGGGTGGTGCAGCGGGACGCAAAAAAACCGGAATGTCCCGACCAATGATTAGGCAGAAGCATCCATTCCTGCATCTTTCCCTCATCGATCGCACGTACCTGACTGATACCATTCCTCGCCGGGAAAAGATTCTGCCACAAAGCTTTATCGTTATATAATGTATTCATAGATCACTATCTAATACGCAAACCCCGGGGTCGAATGTATGAAAATCCTGTCCGTTGACGATAACGCAGAGAACCGGCACCTCGTCGAAGCGATGCTCATTCCGAATGGGTACACGGTTATTTCCACAAAGAATGGCATTGAGGCATTGAACCTGCTCCGTCAAGAGTCCTTTGATGTTATCGTATCCGATCTTCTGATGCCGAAAATGGACGGGTTCCAGCCCCTCCGTGAATGCAAGAAGGATCCGAAGTTACATCCGATCCCGTTCATCATCTATACTGCCACCTATACCGGGAAGAAGGATATCGAGTTCGGGCTCTCGCTGGGCGCTGCCCGGTATATTATCAAACCGATAGAGCCGGAGGCGTTTCTTGCCATGCTCAAGGATGTGCTCGATGGGATCGCAAAGGGTACGTTGCCGGAGGCAGTCCCTAAGATCACCGGCGATGCCGCCTACACGGTTGAGCATATCAAGATCCTGACGGAGAAGATGGAGAAGAAGATCAAGGCGCTGGAGACGAGCCAGGAACAGTACCGCCTCCTAGCAGATAACGTGAGTGACGTCATCTGGCTCCTTGACGTCGCAACAGAACGTTTTATCTACGTGAGTCCCTCGGTTTTTGCGCTTCGTGGGTATACTCCCGAAGAGGTAATGGCACAGCCCATGAGCGCTGCAGTCACCCCCGAGGCTTACCAGATCTTTGCGGGGAACCTGCCGGACCAGATTGCACGCTTTGAAGCCGGTGATGACACCCTGCGTGTCCAGCGGCATGATATCGACCAACCACGAAAGGACGGCACGTTCATCCCGACAGAAGTCGTCACTACGTTCCTTTCAGGTCCTGACCGCCACGTAACACGGATCCTCGGGGTGACGAGGGACATCACAAAACGTAAGATTGCAGAAGCGTCGCTCCTGAAAAAGACTGAAGAACTGGACCGGTTCTTCACCATCAATCTTGACTTGTTGTGCATTGCAGACACCGATGGCGTTTTCCACCGGCTCAACCGGCAATGGGAGAGCACACTCGGGTACCCGTTGGAAGACCTTGAAGGAAAAAAATTCCTTGACTTTGTCCATCCCGACGATATACCAGCAACGCTCGCCGCTGTGCAGGCGCTCTTCGGTAAAACAGATGTTATCAATTTTGTCAACCGGTACCGGTGCAGGGACGGGACGTACCGCTGGATCGAATGGCGTTCAACCACAAGCGACGGGAAGTTGATCTACGCTGCAGCCCGGGACATCACCGAGCGCAAGAGGGCGGAACAAGAACTCCGCTTATCTGAAGAGCTATTCTCCAATGCCTTCCACGTTGGACCTGCCGGAATGACGATCACCCGGGTCTCAGACGGGAAATTTATCGACGCTAACGAATCATTTCTTAGAATGTTTGAATTCAGCCGCGAAGAGGTGATTGGGCATACATCAATAGAGGTGAACATGCTCACTCCCGAGGCACGTGTAAAACTGATACAGCAGCAGATTGAATCGGGAGGGGTACACGATCTCGAACTCCTGGCGCGATCGAGATCTGGCAGGCTCATCAATTTGTTGTTATCCTCAAAGCCGATGGAGATAAACAGCGAACCCCATCACATTACGACTATGATTGACATCACCGAGCGGAAGCTGGCGGAGGAGAAGGTCAAGCTCGCGAACCGCAAACTTGCCCTGATGACCGATGTGACGTATCAGGATATCCAGAATAAGGTGACCGCGCTGCGGGGCTATATCGCGCTCAGCAAAGAAACGGGTACAGTTCCGGACGGCGAATCATTTATCGACAAAGAGGAGCAGATCCTCGTCGATATCCACAACCTGATCAATAATACAAAAGAATACCAGCAAATGGGAATAGATCAGGCCCGGTGGATCCCGCTTGAAGAGGTAATCCGCACGCAGGTCGCATTTGCCATCCAGAAACCAGGTATATCGCTGGAAATGGACCTCAACGGGCTTGAGGTCTATGCTGATCCACTGATTGAGCGGGTAGTGTTCAATCTCGTTGAAAACGCCGTCACCCACGGCAAGACCACTACTCGCATATCATTATCCTGCCGTGAAACTCCCAAAGGACTTGTCATAACCTGTGAAGACAATGGCGTTGGTATCCCCAACGAACAAAAAGCCCGTATTTTTGAACGGGTCGTTAGTGGCGGGGGTCACTTTATGATGTTCTTTATCCGCGAGATCATAGACCTGTCCGGTATGACGATCACCGAGAACGGTGTACCGGGTAAAGGCGCCCGGTTCGAGATTACGGTGCCGAAGGGGATGTGGCGGTTCACTGTGACCGGTGCACCTGCGGAGGGAAACAGATGATCCGGACCGCTAGTCCATCAGCAGGCGAACCCATGGCAGAATCCCGGCATACCCTCATCCTATTTACCATCGACGGTCAGAAGTATGGCGTAGATCTCCAAATAGTCATGCGGGTTGTACGGGTGGTGGAGATCACACCGGTCCCTGGCATGCCGGAAAAGGTAATGGGGATTATCAATTTTGAGGGAACCCTCATCCCGGTCATCAACACCCGGAGAATAATTGACGCTCCTCTGCGGGACCTCGAGCTCTCCAACCATCTGGTCATCGTCCAGTCACCGGAACAAATGATCGCCCTCGTTGTTGACAGTGTCGAGGGAGCCATAGGATATGCAGACGCCGAGGAGATCCCGATGGAATCGGTCATCCATGGCACGAAGATCCTCCGGGGAATCCTCAAGGACAAGGAAGACTTAATCTTCATACAGGATATCGGGAGATTCCTCTCGCTTGAGGAGAGACTGCTGCTCGATTCGGTCCTCGACAGCCACAGGAGGGAAACCGGAAATGGATGACTTCTCCGACAAAGAGCTCGCGGTGATCAGCAGGCGCATCACCGACGAGATGGGGCTCTGTTTTCCCGAAGATCGCTGGAAGGACTTAATGCGGGGAATCTCCGGGGCGGCAGCTGAACTTGGCTCTCGGGACACTGCAGATTTCATGCACCAGCTGCTTGCGTCACCTGCGGACAAGAAGCTGATCGAGGTTTTAGCCCGCCATCTCACCACGGGAGAGACGTATTTCTTCCGGGAAAAACAGGTCTTTGCAACCCTGAAGGACCAGATCCTCCCAGAGCTTATACGCTCCCGGGCAGGTTCGGGCAAAACCATACGGATCTGGTGTGCCGGGTGCTCAAGCGGGGAGGAACCCTATTCGGTGGCGATCCTCTTAAAGCAGATGCTATCGGATATCCGGGACTGGAATATCACGATCCGGGCAACCGACATCAACCTCGATGCCCTTGCACGCGCCCGTGCAGGGGTCTACGGCGATTGGTCGTTCCGGGATACGGACGCGGATTTCAGGACAACGTTTTTTACCGGCGCTGGGAAAGGACAGTACGGGATCCTCCCGGAAATAAAAAAAATGGTCTCTTTTGCGTACCTCAACCTCGTCCACGACCCGTTCCCTGAACTTGCAAACAACACAAACGCGATGGACATCATCTTCTGCCGGAACGTGCTCATGTATTTCTCTCCGGAACAGACCGAATTGGTCACCCGCAGGTTCCACCACGCACTTCTTAACGGGGGCTGGTTTATTACCGGTGTTACGGAGACCTCGTTGAACCTTGCCCGCGAATTCACCGGAATTAACCTTCCCGAGGTTATGGTCTTCCGGAAAGTACCACAGGCACACGAAGCAGTACGGCTGAAAGGCACTGCGCCATGGGCAGTCATGACAGAGCCGAAAATCCCACCGGGTCTTTCCGGAAAGACGCAGACCCGCACCGTTCCCCCTGCCGAAAAGGTCCCGGTTGCTGCAAAACCTGCATCCCAAAAGAAACAGCCGGAACCGGTACCAACCCTCGCTGCCGCACGGGAACTCTACGCTATCGGGAGGTATGGGGATGCCGCCCGCACCTGCGAAGCCCTGCCAGCCAAGGAAGCTGGAAGCGAGACGATGATCCTGCTCACTCGTGCCTATGCAAACCAGGGACGGCT
>JAPKXV010000395.1 GCA_026394635.1 Methanoregula sp.
AACGAGGATCTGGAACGGCTCAATGTTGAAGCGAGGGTGTTGGAAGAACGGATTGGCGAGAATGTGGGGAAGATCCTTGACCGGACATCTGCCTGATACTGTTGGGAAAATAGTCTCGACCATGTTGAGACAATTGTCTACTCAGTGGGTAGACAATTGCGGTACTGATAGAAACGATGACGGAATAGGAAACTATCAACCGGGATGATCGAATGAAGAAGACGGGAAGGAAAATGACGAAAAAGATCAGCGATGACATTTCCCCGGCATTACAGCATACCGGATTGCCATCTCTCTCCCCTGCATTCCTTGATGACCTGCGACATCTCATAACAGAGACCCGGTCTGCGGTTACTTTCACGGTTAATGCAGGTATGGAGCGGCTCTATTGGCGTTTCGGCGTGCGGATACGACGAGAAATTTTTCGTAATGAACGTGCAGGGTACGACGAGCAGATTTTGCACGCACGGAGTGCAAAATTAAGAGCCGAATTCGGCGAAGGTTTTGGCTTTCGCAATCTCTTTACCATGATTCGGTTAGCCGGGGTATTTCCTGATGAGCAGATCGTCAGGCATGGAGCGGTCATGGTACGATGAAGCGTCAACAGCGTCCTCCCAAAAAAAGTAATGATACCGGTACTCCGGAGCCCTCGCATCCTCTTATCAGAGAGCCGGAAGGATTGGATCTGCCTTCTCTGGTCCGGTGGATTGCGGATATCCACTATCAGCTGGTTGAACGTGCGACAAAAGCAGTGAATGTAAGCCTGACCCTGCGCAACTGGCTCATCGGTCGCTCGATCCAGAACTACGAACTCGAAGGGAAGGATCGTGCGACGTATGGAGACCGATTGTTCTCAGCACTTGCCAATGATCTTACTTCACGCGGGGTATCAAATTGCAGCCCACGCCAGTTGTACCGGTATCGGGATTTTTACCTCGCGTATCCGTACATTGTGGGTACACTGTCCCCACAATTACTGGACCTGCTTCCGGAAAAGGGGGGCAATCGAGAAATTGTGGGTACGCTGTACCCACAATCCGGGAATGGTTCACAGGATCTTCTTCAGTGCCTGTCCTACAGTCATTTTCAGGAACTTGTCGCCATTGAAGATCCCCTTAAGCGATCTTTTTATGAAGGGGAATGCACCAGGGGGAACTGGTCTGGCCGGGAGTTACAGCGCCAGATCAGCAGCCTGTATTATGAACGGACCGCTCTGTCCAAGAATAAAAAACGCCTCACCGGGATCGTTTCAGGAAAGGCAGAATCTATAAACCCCGCGCAGGTCATAAGGGATCCTTATATTTTCGAATTTCTCGGGTTGCACCCCCATGAAGCGCTAACCGAACAGAATCTGGAAGGGCTGCTGATCAACCGGTTGCAGGAATTCCTTCTCGAACTTGGCCGGGGTTTCTGTTTTGAGGCACGGCAGAAACGCATCCTTATCGGAGGGGAGCACTTCTTTGTTGATCTGGTATTTTACCACCGAATTCTGAAATGCCACGTTCTGATCGAGTTGAAGGTCGATACCTTCTCCCACGAATATCTCGGTCAGTTGAATACGTACGTTAACTGGTTCCGGCTCAATGAAATGATTTGCGATGATAATCCTCCGATTGGAATCCTTCTGTGTACCAGGAAGAATGAGGCGCTCGTAGAGTATGCGCTGGCAGGAATGGACAACCAGTTGTTTGTATCGAAATACCAGGTCGAACTTCCACAAAAAGAAGAGATACGCAAGTTCATAGAAGAACAGATCCTAAACGAGGGGGATATGGTGTGAGGAGGTTAGCCGGGCTCCGGCTCCGACAATGAATGAACAAATCCGGAATATCTGTGAAGAAACGGAATCAGACCCCGATGCAACTATTCGGAAATTCCGAATCGTTCCAAAGGACAATAGGGCTCCACATGAGTGAGCATCAACCGTCTAGAGCAACCATCTGGAAACCCCGGGTAGTTCACCCCGAAGTGCCGGGGCAGCCCACTGTGGAGGCCCGGGTGCTTGAGGAAAGGACCGTAGAGAATGTGGGGAAGATCCTTGACTGTGCATCATCCCGACAGCGTCTTGACAATTCCAGTACCGGAAGCAATGGCGGAAATAGAAATATTAGGATGAGAGAACTGAATGCCCAAGGAAAACCTGCCTGAAA
>JAPKXV010000352.1 GCA_026394635.1 Methanoregula sp.
CGTTATGAAAAATGATGATTTCTACGGAGCCCCAAAATTACTAAAATCTTTTTTCGCAGGGTGGCAGATACACTATCGCCGACCTCCCGTAAGGATATTACGCGATCAGGGAGATCAGGTCGTGCTTGGTGATCACGCCCCGGACCACACCCCCGTCAATGACAAGCACTGCATGGTTCTGCTGCAGGATGTTGATCACGGTCTCAATATCCATATCAGAGGGAACGGTGGGGAACCCCGGCTCGATAAAGTCCCGGACATAGAGGGGCTGCACTTTATGGAGACGCTGCTGCCCGATCGCCTTGACGATAACGGATTCAGATATACAGCCAACCGGTACATCGTTGTCGATCACCGGTAACTGGGAGATATTGTTCTTTTCAAAAATATCCAGGGTGCGGGTGATCGAGTCCCCGGGGTGGACGGCAATCACGGGGCTGTGCATAATCTGCAGGGCCGTGATACGTTTCTGCTCCGCGCTGTTGAGCACCATGATGATCTTGTTGAGCGTGCTCACCCGCGGGTCAACATTTCCTGCTTCGATCCGTGCCACCATCGACTGGCTGATACCGGCGCGGCGGGCTATTTCCGTCTGTCTCATACCGAGCATCTCACGCCGGCTCTTTAGCTCATCAGGAGTCGGGATATGCATGATATATTACTGATGGTTATATCAGGTAATGAAGATTCGTGATGCGTCTGCTGACCCGTTTCTTTAAAAAAATTATCAGGAGGTCCTGCATAAATTCCTGCAATCACAATCCCTCCGGCACCCAAAAATTCTATTAACCCATCTCAAACATAGTATATACAACAAATAATCCACGACGAATGTGGATTAGTGTTCATACATGGGCGACACGCTTCTTCCTGATGATGACGATGACACGAACCATCGGTTGTTCCCGTTCTCGTCCCCATCACAATTTTTCATGACTTCTCCCGACGTAATCAGGGAGATCAAACACTCTATAAGGATTGTTCTTTTCGATATCCGGGAAAATTTCACGGGGATCTTCCTCCGGAAAAAATTCCCAACTGCCTCCACGTTCATTGCACACCCGACGGGTGGACTGGTCATCTCATGAATGAACGGAGGGAAAGCACGGGTATCTCAAAACCGGACGGGTTTTCTTCACCCCAAGGTACCGCACAGGTTTGCGGGATGGATCATAACGGGAACGGAATGCCCGTCCTGTCACAGTCTGCAGCGATCCCCACGGTTTCCCGGAAGAACGGGGTCAAACCACTCATAAAACGCGATCAGGCACTGTTGAAAGACTCACTCTTCATCGTCAAGCGGAATGATATCCACCATGTCATCTCTGAAAATGGAGAACAGGTACAGCCAGGCAGCAGTTCAGTCCTCGATGCCTACGTGGTCCCCCTCTGCCTGGAAAGGGCAGCATCCGCCGGAATCCCCACCTGCGAGTGGGGCATCTCGCAGGTCTATGTCCCGCTCCCGGCTATCCTGTACGGGCTGAACTATTTTTCAACCACCCTTGACTACTTTATCATCAATGATAACGAAAAAGCAAAAGAGGTGGTCAGACATATCACCAACAACGGGAAATACCCGTTCTGTTACCAGAAATATCCTGAAGGGTCCCAAAGCCACACGTGCATTGCGATCGTTGGCAGGACCGGCGGTGCATGCACAACGGTGGCTGAATTTGCACAAAAGATCTATGAACTCTTTAAAATTCCCCTCGTAAATATGGTTTTTATCAAAACCGGTACAACCTATACGCTCTCCTCCCTTTCACCGACACGGTATGCACAGCTCTCTGATGGGGAACGGGCATTGCTGACCGCCTATCTTACACACCAGGAGTTCTTATGAGCAGGCTCGGCATCTTTGTCGACCGGAAAACCCTTTCCAATGCTGAGCAGCTCAGTGCGCTTATCCGGTGCCGGGATGTTGCCGAAAAACTGGGTCACGACGTAGATTTCATCTTTCCTGTTGATATCAACAAGATCCAAAAGATGGATGCCCTCTTCATCCGTGCCCGTACCGATCCGATGAACATTACCTATGTTGCTGCACGGATGGCAGGGTTCCACGGGATCCCGGTGATCGACGACCCGCAGTCGATCCAGATCTGCTCTGATAAGATCAACATGTATTCCCACCTGAAGAAAAAGCACGTCTCGATCCCGGAGACAGTTTTTCTCTCAAAACATGATCTCACGGTGGAAAACGTAGCGCGCCTTTTTGATGACCTGGGGTCCCCCCTTGTGGTCAAGGAGCCATCCACCTCATTCTCGCTGCCCGTGGAGAAAGTCCATGATGTC
>JAPKXV010000367.1 GCA_026394635.1 Methanoregula sp.
CACTACCCAAAATATCCTATAAAAATTACGTTTCGATTATTTACTGGATCTTCATGTTGGTCGTTGGAATCTCTATTGGGGGAATTGCTATCATAGGTGCAATTTTGGGTGCAATGGTTCTAGTTGTCTTCTTTTATTTTGTAAGATTTGAATTGGGGATAACCTGAGATGGACAATATTGACAGATCACAAATCGGAAAGAGAAAAGAAACAGCACACGAGCAAATAAATCATCCAAAAATTCCCAAAACAAACCTTCCTCCAATGAAAGCAAAAGGTGTTGATGACAAATACAACTGGTTATTATCTCCTTATATTGGGATTCCTAAAGAGGATAAAAAAGAAGGTTTTCCGTGGGGTTTGGTCATAATTTTTATAATCTGTCTTGTAATAGTCGTAACCAAATTTTTTGGGGTTTGGTAAACCACAATAATAAAGTCCCGTTGCCCAATAAATTATAATAAATATAAATTGATTTTTTGTCAATGATATGGGTAGCGATTGGAAAAAAAATTAGAAATTTTGTATAAATTTTTCATTTTTGGAGTCTTTTTATAGAAAAAGAACGCCAATTACTGCGATAACTGCGGGCATGAACAAGTACGGAATGACGGGAAATCACGATCCTTTCAGTTCAACGAGCTTGAGCGCCCGCCCTTTCTCGCAGATGTCGGGGGCGTTCCCGAGCACGTCCGCAATGATGTACTTCTCCCCTTCCACGATCCCGTCAGGGTGGCAGAGCTCGAAGCTCCGGCAGTCCGCCTTGTTGCAGGAGGATTCGAATTTGATCTTGGAGTTGATCATCGCCATGTCAGCACTGATCAGCGCCGTCGACGGTGCCTCCATCACCTCGACCGCAGTTGCGCCGTTGAAGTGCACGCTGCACTCGTGGTGCGTTGTCCGGACCGTGACGACCCGGTATTTCCTTCCTTTCTGCAAATTGTGGCACGCTTTTTTCACCTTGCAGGTATCGCAGCCGGCAACCTCCCCTTCATACACGAACTCGACGCCCTGACGTGCATGCACCGTCCCGATCAGGGTCACCTTGGTCTTTGCTTCCGTCATAAACCTCACTCCTTGTAGAGCATCCGGACAACCTTTTCTGCAGACTCTTTGGTCAGTCCCATATCTAATATGGTAAAGCGCTCGGGACGGATGGTCTTTGCCATGAGGAGCGCCTCTACTGCAACACTGTCCTCAATCCCCACATCTGCGGGAGTGGTCGGGGCGCCGATCATCTTTAAGGAAGCCCGGATGCTTCTCCAGTCCCCGCCATGCAGGTACATCGAGATGATCGTGCCGATCCCGCAGCTCTCGCCGTGCAGGGCTTTCCCGGGTGCAAGCCGGTCAAGGGCATGGGAGAACTTGTGCTCTCCACCGCTTCCCGGGCGCGAGGAGCCTGCAATGCTCATCGAAACCCCACTTGAGACCAGCGCCTTGGTCACGAACCATGCGGACTCCTCGTTGTGAGGTTTGATTACGTGGGCGTTTTTTACCAGGATCTCGGCCGTCATTTTCGAGAGCGCCATCGCATATTCGCTCACCGGCTCGCCTTTCACCCGGTGGGCGAGGTCCCAGTCGAGGATTGCCGTGTAATTGGAGATGATGTCGGCACACCCTGCCGCAAGGAGCCGGTGGGGGGCGGCAGCGATGATGCCGGTATCGGCAACAATCGCAATCGGGGGCTGCGCCTCAAGGGATGCATGCCCCTCCATGGTGGGAAGCGATGCACGGGCCGATGCGATCCCATCATGCGAAGCCGCGGTGGGGACCGATATGAACTGCTTGTCGGTATTGTAGGAGACGATCTTTGCGGTATCGATCACCCTGCCGCCGCCAACCCCGATCACAAAATCCACACCTTTGGCTGCAGCCTCTCCTTTTTTTATGATTGCGGGGCTGATCGTTTCTGCAGTGAATATCGTGATATCATAGTGATCGTCCATAAATTCCCGGACCCTGTCCCCGGCGAGGTCCATGGTGCTTTTTCCTGAAATGAGGAGCGCAGAGCCGCCGAGCGTCAGGTCCTCGCAGACATCCGGGATCTGGGCGAGCACGTCATGACCGATCACCACATCGCGGGGGAGCTGCATCCACCGGGACTTGTCGAACGGTTTAACTTTGAGTAATTTTATAGGCTCTGCGCTCATTGAGATCAGAAATGATTAGTGAGTTCATCTACAAATACTACATCGATCCCATACGGTACGGCCAGCCCTATAACGTTGTTGATACGCTCACGTACGCAGTCATCCTCATCGTCTGCATATTCATTTTTTACC
>JAPKXV010000261.1 GCA_026394635.1 Methanoregula sp.
AATGATGCGTAATCGACAACGGTGAACGGTATGTTGGCCCGTTTCGCCCGTTCGATCGCGTATGCTCCGGGGTTATCGGTTATGAGCCGGACACACGATGCAGGCACCCTCCCGTCCCGTATTGCATCGATCACTGCCTGGAAATTTGATCCTCTTCCTGATGCCAGCACAGCGATCCTCTTTGTCATACCATGCCACCCGTACCGCTCATGCCGGGCCTCCATTCTGGCTGCTCTCGTCCTGCATCTGGTGCGCGATGACCTTCACCTTCACGATCCGCCGCCCGCGCATCTGCATGACCATGAGCGTCAGTCTCCCGTCATCGATCTCCGCCTTTTCCCCGGGATGCTGGGGGATATGTCCCAATCGGTCAAGCAGGAGCCCCCCGATCGTTTCGTATGATTCATCCATGGGCAGGTTGACCGCCAGTTGTTCGTTGAGATCGTCGACCCACATCTGTGCATCCACGACATACACGCCATCGCTCAGCTTCTGGACCTCGGGTTCTTCCTTATCAAATTCATCCTGGATGTCGCCGACGATTTCCTCAAGGATGTCTTCTACGGTCACGATCCCAACAAAACTGCTGTATTCATCGATCGCGACGGCGATCTGCACCCGGCGCACCTGAAGCTCCTTTAACAGGTCGTCGATCTTTTTTGTCTCCGGTACGAAGGTGGGGTCGTACATGATTTCCCTGATGGTAGCGTCTTTCCGGCGGGTGACCATGGCGGAAAACACGTCCTTTACATTCAGGATGCCGGTGATGTTATCGATCCGGTCATGGAAGACCGGGATCCGCGAAAACCCGGTCTCGTTGAAGATCCGTATCGCTTCCTCAAACGTCGCGGTATCCTCCATCAGGATCACGTCCACGCGGGGCGTCATGATCTCGCGGGTCGTTGTATCGCCGAACTCGAGCACGGAGTAGAGCATGTCCTGCTCCTCCTGCTCAATAGTCCCTTCCTCGGTGCCCACATCGATCCACTCCTTGATCTCCTCTTCGGTCACGGATGCTTCCATGGGGTTGTGGTGCAGCCGGAGCGACCGGGTGACCCGGTCAACGACCCAGATAGCAGGCGAGAAGAGATACGAGAGCCAGAGAACTGGCCTGGCTACCGCCAGAGCAAATCCTTCTGATGCTTTTGTTGCGTACACCTTGGGCCCGATCTCTCCGAATACGAGCAGGATCAGTACCACAAACCCGGTGGCGATGCCTACACCGATATTTCCAAAAATCTGTACGGCGATTGCCGTTGCAATGGATGCAGCTCCGATGGTGACGATCGTATTGCCGATAAGGATCGTGGTGAGCAGGTGGTTGGGGGACTCCTTGAGATGGGCAAGTGCCTCGGCACCGGTCTTCTTCTCGTTGACCAGCGTCCGGACCTTTGCCCGGGTGATCGAGATAAGTGCCACTTCGGAACCCGAGAAAAACGCCGAGAGCAGCACACAGGAGATGAAAAGAACGATATTGAGGGGATCGATGATCATACAATCCCCGCCGCAGCGCGGCAATAATAATGACGGATATTCATAAAGCAGGTAACAGTACTCATAAGGTGGGTAAATGAGATAAAATTAGCGGATTTGTGAAATGCACTGCGCCAGAAAGGCGCGATCCGCAGCAAGGACCGCAATTTTTTCCTGTGCGGTGAACGGCCGGGTGAAGTTCAGGTCATCTATCTCGAGCGTGAAGGGACCACAATATCCGCAATCCCCCAGCGCTCCGACAACCTGCGCCATATCCGGATGATGGTCGAGGGGGTGGTGCAGGTGCCTGCCATCGACCCTGCTGAGGTGCACGTTTGCGAGCCGGTCCCCGCACAGTTCAATGTAGTTGAATAGATCATTCGCAGGGCCGGACATCGCGTGCGACACATCAAGGGTGAAGTGGAGCCATGGCTCATAATCGAGCAGATCCCGCATCCGTTCCGGTGTGCAGAGCAGCGAGTTGACAACGGGCTCCATGTTTTCCATGCTGACAGGGATATCGGTCTTTTCTGCCGCTTCACGGAGGAGGGTGATATACCGGTCGAACAGTGCGAAATCAGCATCAGATGGCGGGCGTTTTGCCGTGCGCCTGCCGGGATGTACCGTGAGCACACCGGCACCCATCAGCTCCGCAAGCCTGATAGACCGGACGATGTACCCAAGGGAGACTGCCGCCACCTCGGGGTTAATTGAGCAGGGGTTCAGGTCAAGGATCGGAGCATGCACGGTGATCGACGGGATCTCCGGGTGGTTCTTCCTGCATGCAATAATCTCATCAACCGGGCAGTCACGGAGCCAGAAATCAGGAGTCTCAATCCAGACCTCCATTCCACTCAAGCCGGAATTACTCACGTGGGAAAAAATCTCTTCACACCGGTATTCATGGAAAAACATGCTGGAGACGGCGAAAACGGGCATGATAATACTCATTAATATCTATTTTGCGCATAATAGTTGTTGATGGACTGGTTTTACAGCCCGGAAAAGAAGCTGGCGGAAAAACCGGTTGATAAAACACCAAAAGAGAGACAACCGGTTGACGGAAAAACCTCGCCGCTGCGGGTATCAGAAGTCTCGGCGATCATCGAAGGGCTGCTAGGCGATGAGCGCCTGCAGGAGATCTGGGTGAAAGGCGAAGTCACCAAGTACACCCGCAGTTCCCGGGGGCACTGTTATTTCACCCTTGCTGAAGGAAAGGGAGCAAATACCCTGGCGGTGATCTCGTGTGTCATGTGGAAATCCGATGCCGATCACCTGCCTTTTACTCCTTCAGACGGGATGGAGGTCATCGTGTCCGGTTCGGTCGCTGCGTATGCCCCGCAGGGCCGGTACCAGCTCAAGGTAAAAGAGATCCTCCGGGCAGGGATCGGCGAGAAGTACCTGCTTATCGAGAACTGGAAGAAGGAACTGGCTGCTGAAGGCTGCTTTGCCACAGAGCGCAAACGCCCGCTGCCCGCTTTTCCCTCAAAAGTAGGTGTTGTAACCTCAGAGACCGGAGCGGTAATCCATGATATCCGTACCGTTATTTCCCGGCGATATGCTGTTGAGATCATCATATCCCCGACAGTGGTGCAGGGCGAAGAGGCGCACCTCGAGATTGCACGGGCAATCCGGCGCCTGAAAGACTCGGTGGACGTTATCATTGTCGCCCGGGGCGGCGGGAGTTTTGAAGACCTGTTTCCCTTCAACCACCCGGATGTCGTCCGGGCGATCGCGACCTGCCCGGTCCCGGTCGTTTCGGCAATAGGCCATGAAGTGGACATTACCCTTGCCGATCTCGCCGCAGACATAAGGGCTGCAACCCCATCCGCCGCTGCAGAACTGGTTGTCCCGGATAAAAAAATCCTTCAGGTGCAGCTCAATGAAATCAGGGACCAGATGGATGTGGTGTTGCGGGAACGTATCGGGCAGGCAAAAACTGCGGTGGGGGATCTTCTTGACCGGCTCCGCCCCCAGCGGCTTATGCGAAAAGTTGACGAGAGGAAGCAGGCTTCTGCTGATCTGGCGGACCGGCTCGAACGGGCGTGTGCCACGAGGCTCGAACGGGAACGACTCCTGCTCTCGGAGATCAGAACAGCGCTAGCTGCACGGGACCCGCTCGCGGTGCTTGCGAGGGGGTTCTGTGTGGCGGAAAAAGAGGGCAGGCTGATAAAGAGTGCCGGTGCATTGACCATAAAAGACCGGCTCGGGATCCGGTTTTATGATGGCAGGAGCCATGTGATCGTGGAGCGTGTGGAGCATGACGGAAACGTATGAGCAGAGCATTGAGAAATTAAAGCAGATCATCGAGAAGATCGAAGACGGGAACACAAGTCTTGACGAGAGCATCCGGCTCTACGAACAGGGAGCGGTGCTGGTCAGGCAGTGCGAGACAATGCTTTCTGAAGCTGAAGTAAAGATCACAACACTCAGCCGGGACGACTAGCGGTCATCGTCACCACCATAGGGCATCCCGTCTTCAGGTGGTCAACAAGTTCGGGGGGCAGTGTTGCCGCAACGTGATCGGAACGGATACCGATTGTCCTGCCGCAGACAAACGTACTTCTTCTCCACACAAAATCTGTCGGGTGATTGAGGGTCATCGCGGCACTCCCTTTCGAATGAACCGTGACCCTGACCCCTTCGCAGGACAGGGTTGTCGCGAGGAGTGCATCATCATGACAGAGAATTTCCTTAAATTTTTCAAGGAGCCCTCCTGCCCCTTTATTTGCGCCCACACCTATGATGCAGTGCCCGTTTTCCGAGAGCGTCTCCTCCATGGTCACTTCAAATGTGGTCGGGTGGCTCGCCGACACGAGCGGGTGACCGCGGCAGTGGATGATCTCGGTTGCCTCCATGCTTTATTATGTGAGGGTCGCTATTGATAATCAATGTTTATTACCGCCTACTGCCCTGAATGCGAGGAGGAGTGCGAACATGAAGTCGTCGCTGATGCCCGTGACAGGCTGGTCCGCTGCACGACATGCAACCATGTCCAGCGGCTTAAGAAGGAGAAAGCCTCTGAACCCATAACCGTCAAGACAATCGTTTCCCGCGAGGACAGTTCGGTGGTCTGCGGGATTGACCTGATGCCGGATGACGAATGTTCAATCGATGATCGCCTTGTCGCAGAATGCGGTGATGATGCGTTTGGTGTCGAGATCACGGGGATCGAGACAGGGGAGCGCCGGGTCCAGCGTGCCCGTGCAAAAGCGATAACCTCGCTCTGGACGCGGGTGATCGAACAGGTGGTCGTCAAGATCTCGGTCCACGACGGCAGGAAAACAATCCCGCTATATAAAGAGTGCGAGGGTGAAGACCCGTTTGTTGTCGGTGACATATACACGGTTCAGGGAAAGCGTTTCAAAATCACCCAACTCAAGCTGCGGGACGGCCCATTGATGCGAAAAGAGGGCTGGAAGACCGTTGCCCACCGGATCAAAAGAGTGTACGGATACCGGATCTAATCGTCGGGTTGTGTGGAACCAGTCAGAGGTATTTTTTTATCGCGCTTTCCGGCTGCTCCCGGTGCACCACACCTTCAAACCGCTCTTTTTCCGAACCGTCCTTTTCTATGACAATGGCCGGGGTCGCCCTCATCGAATATTTTTTGATATATCCGGGGTTTTTTACCGCATCGATCTCTTCGATATGTACATGAGGGGGCTGCGATACCTCATAGTTGATCGGGCTCTGTTCCATGCAGCCCATGCACCCGGGCTGGAAAAAACAGGTGATGCTGACTGCCATAGGTAAAGAAATGCACCAATGGCAATAAAAGGGGTGATTGGGTAACATCCCACACCACTCATATCCCAATGAAATTTGAAAATATGTGACCGCTCTTGGGGACTTTGCCCCCACCGCTCGGGCAGCCCCGAATTATGATAGACCCCCCCCACAGGTAATACAGCCTAATCGCAATGCGGAGGGGTGGGTAAAGGGAGGGGACAGGTACGGTCCCCTCCCATTATGTTGGGAATATG
>JAPKXV010000237.1 GCA_026394635.1 Methanoregula sp.
GGCAATCGGGATGCTGCTTGCCGTGCCACCCACGAACGTGCCGTCGAACATCATGATGCTCTCGTCACTGATCAAGTTCCCGCTGATCTTCATCTCCGGTATTTTTGTTCCGCTGGCGCAGATGCCGGCATGGGGACTGGTGCTTTCGGTGTTCTCACCGCTCACCTACTTCACCGATATTGTGCGATACTCGTTTACCGGCACGCACTTTTTCGCCGTCTGGATCGACATTGCGGCGCTTGCTGTGTTCACGCTGCTGTTCACTGTCGGCACGATGTACCTGCACAAGATGACCATGCCGAAGAGGATGTGAGCGTGGGAATTATTGACAGGGAAACTCACATAATACCCGCAAACATTTTTTAAGAAGAATGAAATCCAATCATTTTTACCGTTGTCATAGGACTCACAGTCATTATATTGTCATTATCTCCGAATACAGGGTTTTTCCTGAATAGATGATATTCATTAACAATCCCTGCCGGTTAATTACACAGTCATTTCAAAAAAACTTGAATAACCTTTATGAACTATGACCATGAAGTAACCATTTGGTAATCATCATGGACGGATACGCAGGAAAGATGGTCTTTGCCGATCTCTCGGCCGGGACGGTTACAATCAAACCCACGCCACCGGAACTCAAAAAGCAGTACCTTGGCGGGCGGGGGTTTTGCATCCGGCTCCTGAACGAGCCGCTCAAGGAAGGCGCACCTGCCGGGCAGGTATGGCGGCGGGAAGAGATGCTCGATAAGTATTACACCCTGCGGGGCTGGGACATGGAAGGGATGCCGACAAAGGAGAAACTCAAGGAACTGGGGCTGGCATAATATGACCGACACAGTAGCAAAAACTCCCGGTCTCTGGCACGGAATTCCCCGTAACGAGATCGACTGGCACCCGGTTGTGAACGACGAGGACTGCATCGGATGCGGATTATGTTTCCTGACCTGTGGTAAAGGTGTGTACCAGTTTGACTGGGACAAGAAGAAATCGGTGGTCGCAAAGCCCGATCAGTGTGTGGTCGGCTGCCAGACCTGCGCCAACCTCTGCCCTGCGGAAGCGATCCGGTTTGCTGAGGAAGGAGATACCCCGAGGGCAAAATCCCAGCGGCTGATAAAGGAGAGGAAAGTTCTCCCTGCGGTCAAGAAAGAACTGAATATGATGCAGACCTGATACCCGATTGTGATGAAGGATCCACAGAACCGCATAACCATCACCGTCAAATCGTTCGCTACCTTACGGGAGGTCATGGATGCGCAGATCCGTATGGATCTCCCAAAGGGTGCAACCATTCGCTCACTTCTCGCTGAGCTTTCCGGGAGGTATGAAGGCCTGAACGCTCTGCTGTTTGCGGCTCCGGATACCCTGCGGGACCTGGTTAACCTCCTCAGGAACGGCAGGAACATCCAGTTTCTCGCCGGGCTGGACACTCCGCTCGATGACGGGGACCTGATTGCGCTGTTTCCGGCGGTTGCCGGGGGATAAAAACGCCCCTTACCCATATATATACGTTCGGCAGCTATCATGACGCTCGAAACGGTTCGTGATTACCGGAAATCGATGAAGATCGCACTCTTCATAACTTTTGTTTTCTTTCTCGTAGAGGTCACCGGAGGGCTGCTCTCCGGATCGCTTGCTCTCATCAGCGATGCGGGACACATGTTTAGCGATCTGCTCTCGCTTCTTCTCTCTCTCGGGGCAATGACCCTTGCCCTTCAGCTCCCAACCAAGGAGCGGACCTACGGCTATCACCGTGGTGAGATCCTCGCGGCATTCATCAACTCCCTGTTATTGATTGGGGTGAGTGCCGGTATCCTGTGGGAAGCCTACCAGCGTTTACTCAACCCGGCCCCGGTGCAGGGCGGGCTGATGCTTATCGTTGCCTGCATTGGCCTTGCAGCGAATCTAGGCGTCGTATTCCTCCTTCATGGGAGTCATAACCTGAATGTGCGGAGCGCTTTTCTACATGTGGTGGGGGACACCATCTCATCACTGGCGGTGATCGCTGCCGCAGTGTGGATCTCATTCACCGGGCAGGTTATTGCCGATCCCATCCTCTCCGGCATCATCGCGGTCCTGATTGTGATTTCCGCAGTCAGGATACTCCATGAGACGCTTATGATTCTTCTCCAGTTCACGCCGCAATCGGTGGATTTCAATGCGGTTGTTGCTGACATGACCTCAGTGAAAGGGGTGGATGGCGTGCATCATGTCCATCTCTGGAGTCTTTGTTCGGATATCAATGTGCTCGATGCGCATGTGTATTCTTGCGAACATGATGTGGAAAGGATTGAACAGATGAAACAGGAAATCAAGGAACGGTTGGAGATGTACCGTATCCTTCATTCTACGCTGGAGTTTGAATGTAACGAATGCAAAGACTGCGCTCTTGTCGGTCAGATCAAGGAGCATCCTGGTTGATTTTTCTGGTGAAGTCTCTGAAGATGGCCGGATTAATAAACACGAGGGGGATCGTGTGGACTGGCTATGCGACAGCCTACCTGCAGAAAAAGAACCACGTTCCCCCGATCATAAGGCCAA
>JAPKXV010000016.1 GCA_026394635.1 Methanoregula sp.
ATGATCCCGTTGAGATGGCATTTTTCTTTATGATAATTGATCTGATGATGCAGCAGTTAAAAACTTAACAACATTCATCATCTCCCAAATCTTTTTTTATCCAAGGAGGGGAATACAACGGCACACTGGGCTCACAAAAAAAAGATTAAATTCATTCAATCAGAAAAAGCGGATCCATGCAAGGATACGGATTTCGCCCCGCGTTACCAACCAGAGAAGATCAATGTCTTCGTTTCTTCGACCTTCCGTGACATGAAGGCGGAACGGGACGAGCTGACGCTCCGGGTCTTTCCGGCTCTCCGTAAGATCTGTGAAGAGCGGGGAATCTCCTGGGGTGAGGTGGATCTCCGGTGGGGGATTCCTGAAGAGAAGAAAGGAGAGCTACTTACCAACTGCCTGAAGTGCATCGATGAATGCCGCCCGTATTTCATCGGAATGCTCGGTGAACGCTATGGTTCGGTCAAAGAGACCATACCAGAAGAGGTCATCAAGGATTATCCCTGGATCACCGGTCACAGCGGGAAATCCATCACAGAATTAGAGTTCCTCCACGGCGCCCTGAACAACCCGACGATGGCGGGTCATGCTTACTTCTATTTCCGCGATCCGGCTTACATCAAGACTCTTCCTATTGATCAGCAAGCTGACCACCTCGAAGGTCCGACTCCAGAAGAGATTACAACATATGGTGCCGATGAAGCGGAACGCCGGGCAGAAAAACGTCGTGGACACCTCACGGCATTAAAAGAGACAATCCGAAGATCTGGTTTACCTGTTAAAGAGGGATATTGTGATCCGGTCCGGTTCGGTGAACTCGTAAAGGAAGACTGGATGCGGGTAATCGACTCTCTCGCCCCACCACTGAAGCCTCTCACCGATCAGGAGCGTGCCAACGCCGCGCTCGACCGCGAGGATATGGCTCACGAGGCATTCGCAGCAAGCAGGTTCGGGGTCTACATCCCGCGACAGGAGTACTTCGACCGCTTGGATTCCCATGCCGCAAGAGACGGTCCCCCGCTCGTAGTGCTCGGAGATTCCGGCAGCGGGAAATCGGCACTCCTCGCCCATTGGACATTCCGTTATCGCATACGCCACCCGGACGATCTGGTCCTGGTTCACTTCGTCGGGGCTTCATCCGAGAGCACCGACTGGACCTCGATGCTCACGTCCATGATGCCCATGCTGATGTTCATGATGCTGGGCATGATGATGGTCTCCTCCCTGAAGCCCCGTGAGGAGAGGAGGTAGGCCATGCCCGGCGAGTTCTACATTGAAGGTAAGCAGCAAAAACGGTGCCCCGGATCTGATCTGGCTCCCGCCAAAGATACCGGGGAATATTCGGGTGATTATATCAATCCTCGACGGGCGACCGCTCAATGCCGTCCGTAAACGGGGATGGCCCACCATGAATGTGGAACCGCTCACGGTATCCGAACGGAACACACTGATCACCTGTTACCTCCGGAAGTACCGGCGGGAACTCGACGCTCCCGTCCGGGAGGAACTGGCGAAAGCAGAACAGGTAAAGAACCCGCTCTTCCTCCGGGCTTTGCTCGAAGAGCTCCGGGTGCACGGCGAGTTTGATAAACTTCCAGCCCAGATAAGAGAATATCTGGCTGCACAGACCGTGGACGCGCTCTACGAGATGATCCTCAGTCGATATGAACGTGATTACGAACGTGATCGCCCGGGTCTCGTGAAAGACGCTGTTTCCCTTCTCTGGTCGGCCAGACGAGGGCTCTCCAAAACGGAGCTCATGAACCTCCTTGGAACGGGCGGGAGACCGCTACCCGATGCCTACTGGGAACCATTGTTTCTTGCCATGGAGCATTCGCTCGTCGACAATGATGGGCGAATCACCTTTTTCCATGATTACCTCCGGACGGCTGTGGAGCACCGGTATCTTCCAGCTGAAGAACCGAAACGAGTGGCGCACCTGCGGGTTGCCGAATATTTCGCGGCTCAACTGGAAGGTCCGCGGAGGATCGAAGAACTCCCATGGCAGCTTGCGGAAGCGGCAGAATGGGACCGGCTTGTGGCGCTCCTAATCGATCCCCTGTTCTTCTTGGCAGCCTGGCAGGTACGGGAGTATGACATCAAACGATACTGGGTGCAGGTCGAATCCGTGTCTTCGCACCGGATGGTTGAAGCCTACCGATTGGTAATCCGGGAGCCGGCAACAGTTCCCTTGTCATTTGTATGGCCACTACGCACCTTGCTGTATCAAACTGGACACCTCGATGACGCGAGTACCTTGGGGGAGTACCTGATAAAGTCCTCAAAGGAACTCGGGAACAAGAACGATCTGCAGGGTTCGCTCGGCAATCAGGCGCTAATCATAAAGGACCGTGGAGATCCTGACGGTGCGATGCTACTCCATAAAGAGGAGGAACGTATCTGTCAGGAACTCGGCAATAAAAACGGGCTGCAGGCATGTCTCGGCAACCAAGCGCTGATCTTAAAGGATCGTGGCGATCTTGACGGTGCGATGGCACTCCATAAAGAAGAAGAACAGATTTGCCGAGAACTCGGGGATGTCAATAATTTAGCGATATCTTTTGGCAACCAAGCGAACATACTTCGGATTCAAGGCGATACCGCTGGTGCAATGACACTTCTCAAGAAAGAAGAGCAGATCTGTCGGAAAAATGGGGATCAAAACGGGCTGCAGAGACCCCTTACCAATCAAGCGGGGGTCCTCTTTGCCCAAGGTGACCTCAAAGGTGCGATGGAAATTATCGATGAACAGGAGCGGAACTATCGGGAACTCGGAAATCGAGATGGGTTGCAGATATGTTTTGGCAACCGTGCGGCGATCTTC
>JAPKXV010000444.1 GCA_026394635.1 Methanoregula sp.
CCTGATCATCATTGGGGCGCTTATGGCAGGTTGTACAGGCACCGAGAATAGTGCCACTCCTGCACCGACACCGGTAGTGATCCAGACCCCAATCCCAACTCAGACTCCTTCATTTACCTTGGGGGCATCCTATCTCAGTCACCCTACACCCTACTCCTTCACGAGCGAGAAAGATCCTCCCTACACCGAACAATTCCGGGCGACAAGTGAGCCGTGGGGTATCGAATTTACCGTCAATCCGACAAATGAAGACCCGCAGTACACCTGGTTTGAGATGAAGGTTACGCAAATGGACACCGGAAAGACGGATACATTCGGGTATGGCCGCACCTATGGGTAGAAAAGCACCAGTTGCATCCGATGTATAATGGCGGACCGTATACGATTGAGATGAAGGGCAACCGTGTCAGCGTCAACGTCAATATCGCAAAGCGGAATCCGTAGGTAACGTGATTTGGTATGTTCGAAGACTGGATTGTAGGTGCGTGCGGAATCATTGTGGTAGTTGTTGCGTTTTGTCTTACCCTTATCATAATCCGGAGAGAGCAGCGCCACCTGATCGAGAGCAAATACAAGATGCTGGTATATAGCGAACTGCTCCATGCAGTCACCGAACTCAACCTTGCCATAGACGACCAGTATAAGATCGACAGGGCAAAAAAGAACCTCGCGTATTCGGTAAACCGCTTGAACCTCATCGCAAGTTCCGGGGTATTAAAGAGCACAAATGACCTTCTTGACTTTTTAAATGAGCATCTGGGGAAGGAGTTTGACGCGTTGCGGCTCCACAATATCCTCAACTCGCTCGTGATCGAGGCGCGGCGGGATCTCAACCCCGGTCATGCCCGAAAGGTTGAAGATGCACAGGTACGGTTCAGGTTTTTCGCACCTCCCAAAAAATAATATCGGGCATGAACATACCCTCAACATTTTCATCCGACCCGCATGCAGGGGGCCCGGCTTTCATCCCCGTTTAAAAAACGGCATAAACTCTTTTTGGTTCCGGCTCTGACATTGGTATGAAAGAAGAGCGGTCCAACAATGAAAAAAGAGTTTGTCATCGGGGTCACGGGTGCGAGCGGGATCTGTTACGCACGACGGTTGCTTGAGGTGCTCTGCACTGATGCAAAGGTGCACATCATCATTTCTGATGTGGCTGAGAGCATTGCATCCCACGAAGGTGTCGTGCTCTCCGGTTTTTCAGCGAAATATCATGACAACAACCAGATGTTTTCTGAAATCGCAAGCGGGTCGTACCGGTATGACGGGATGGTGGTGATCCCCTGCAGCCAGAAAACGCTTGCCGCGATTTCACACGGGTACGCGGACAACCTCATCACCCGGACAGCAGACGTGTGCTTAAAAGAGCGCCGGAAATGCATCCTCGTTACCCGCGAAACCCCGCTCTCGGGAATTCACCTTACCAACATGCTTGCCGCACACCAGGCAGGAGCGGTGATCATGCCTGCAAGCCCCGGGTTCTACAACCATCCAAAAACAGTCAACGACCTCGTGGATATGGTAGTGTCCCGCGTGCTTGACCATCTGGGGGTTGAACACGAACTCACCGAACGATGGAGTGGCCCTGATGCGTGAGTTTATAGAAAAGATGCGGGAACGCGGGCTTGTTGTTGATGTCGAGGAACCGGCATCGGTCGACATGCAGGCCCCGAAGATGGCAGCCGCGACCGACAAGCTTCTCTTCTTCCATAAGATCAACGGTGCCCGGGCGGTCATGAACCTCACGGCCAGCCGGACTTCGCTCTCCCTTGCGCTGGGAATTGACGAAAAGAAGATCGTAAAGACCCTCGCCGATGCAAAATTTGACGGGAAGGTAGTGGCGGACGGCGTGCTCCCGACCAAAAAACCGGACCTCGCCAGTCTCCCGATCATGCACCATTTCCCCAAAGACGCCGGGAAATATATCACGGCAGGTATTGTATTCTCCCGGTTCGATGGCATCGAGAATGCCTCCATCCACCGGATGCAGGTGCTGGACGATCACCGGGTGGCGGCACGGCTCGTGGAAGGCCGGCACACGCACGTGATGCTGGGAAAGGCGCTCGCCAAAGGTGAAAAACTGCCCATTGCCGTCACCATCGGGACTCACCCGGCAGTGACCTTTGCCAGCTGCACCCGGGTGCCCACCGGTATGGAGCTCGGGTATGCTGCAGAACTCCTCGGTGGCGAGATCCGGGTGAGGAGATGCAGCAACGGGGTGCTGGTACCCGACGCGGAGATCGTGCTGGAAGGATATATCGGTGCAGACGTCACCGATGAAGGGCCGTTTGTGGATATTACAGGAACCTATGACCCGATACGGCGTCAGCCGGTGATCGAGTTTACCGGCATGTATACAAAACCGGATTTCATCTACCATGGGATCCTGCCCGGAGGCGATGAACATAAAGTGCTGATGGGCTGCCCGTATGAACCGAAGATCTACCGCACAGTTGCCGGTGTGACGGAAGTGAGGAACGTTGTCCTGACGAAAGGCGGTTGTGGTTATCTTCACGCGGTAATCCAGATCAGGAAGAGCACGCAGGGAGATGCAAAGAACGCGATCATGGCGGCATTCGCTGCGCACACGTCCCTCAAGCACGTCGTGGTAGTGGACGAGGATATCGATCCCACCGATCCGCACGATGTGGAGTACGCGATTGCGACCCGCGTGAGCGGAGACCGGGACATTATGGTGATCACCGGTGTGCGGGGGTCGTCTCTCGACCCGTGCCAGCTCGAGGACGGGACCAATGTCAAGGTTGGTGTTGACGCGACGATGGTCCTGGGCAGGGAGGATGACTTCCGGCGTGCAACCTGGTGAAGCCCGTGGAGCTTGAGCTTGAGCCCGGGGACGAACGGATCCTTGATGGCGAGCAGGGTGAGACCCGGCAGAAGATGCTGGAGATCCTTGTCGCTCTTGGAACGGTGTTTGGAGCAGAGCGCCTCGTTTCGGTAAAAAGTGTGCAGGTGAGCGGGGCTTCCTATAAGACCATCGGGAAATACGGGCTTGAATGGCTCGAAGAGCTCGATGCCCGGGCAGTGGTGCCTGCAGTACTGAATCCGGTCGGGATGCCAAGGGGGCGCTGGCAGGAGATGGGGGTAGATCCCGCCTTTGCAGAAAAACAGAACGCGGTTATCGCCGCATACGAACGGTTAGGAATCCGGCTGGAATGTACCTGCACACCGTACTACCTCAACTCCCCGAGATACAAAGACCATCTTGCATGGTCTGAGTCCTCTGCGGTAAGCTATGCAAACTCGGTGATCGGGGCGCGGACCAACCGGGAGGGAGGGCCTGCCGCGCTTGCCGCTGCGATCATCGGTAAGACGCCCTGTTACGGATTGCACCTTGCCGCCAACCGCATACCTCAGATGGTGGTCGAGGTCGCAACGGGTGGCAGGGATCTCTCCATCGCACACTACGGAGCCCTCGGGTATCTCGCCGGCAAACGGGTCGGCAACCGGATCCCGTATTTCCGCGACATCCGCCCAAATGCCGACGGGCTCAAGGCGCTTGGTGCTGCGATGGCGGCGACCGGTGCTGTAGCGCTGTACCATGTTGAAGGGGTAACACCCGAAGCGTCCCGACTCCGCTTCGATACCTCAGGTCTGGAGACGATCGGTGTCGATATGCGTGAAATTGAGGGAGTTTTTTCACAGGTCGCGGTGGATGCTGTTGCCGTGGGGTGCCCGCACTGTTCCCCCGATGAACTGAAGACAACCGCCCTCCTGCTTTCGGGTAAAAAAGTGAAAATTCCGTTCTATATTTTTGCCGCCCAGGCCGTGATCGAAGCGAACAAAGATGCCGTTGCAGCCATCGAGAAGAGCGGGGCACGGGTCTATGCCGATACCTGTATGGTGGTCTCACCTGTCATGGAGCGGTATCCTGCAATCATGGTGAACAGCGGCAAGGCGCTCGCGTACGTGCCCGACATGTGTGGTGCGGTGGTGCGGATGGGGACTCTTGAGGAATGCGTTGCTGTGGCGACCTCCTGATGGTGGACCGTCCATTTTTGAATTCTGTTGGAAAACCCCGAACCAGATTTAAAAAATTACCAGATAAAAGGGTAATTATCCGAGGGCTAACAGGATCTTTTTAATCTCCTCGACCACGGTTTTATCCGGGCTTTTGTTCGGCCCGACCCCTTCACCGAATGAAAGTATCTTCTGGACATCCCCCTTTTTCAGTTTGACAAAGGAGATATCCTCCCAGATCTTTTGATCAATAACATTCCAGGTGCACTGCAATAAATGCCCAAGCAGGGTTATGTCATCCTGCGTAAAAGACCTCCATTCAGGCCCAACCCCGTGCTGGATTTTCTTGATCGCCTGTTCCACCCTTTTTTCCCGCTGAAGATGATACATCCTCCTCCCCACTTCGGTCTGTGTTACATCTGGCATCTCATGAACTCCCGTCTCTCCCACAAAATCTTGGTCAGTTGTTTCATGTCGTTCTCACATGAAAATCTTTGTGATACGGAAACAAAGAGCAACAAAAGAAGTGAGAATTGGATCGCCCCTCCCTTCCGGATCATGCATAATTCCCTGGAATATCGGTATTAGAGTTGATAATCAGGTACCGCATCATCTTGCCGGGAAAAAATGCACAAAAAAATATTACTGGAAAAATGGTGAAATGCCGAAGTGCTGATATGCCGAACAGAACATCTGAACGCTTCAGAGAACTCGGGCTCTTTTACTTCAGATCGACCCCTTCAGGATCGCGCTAATCTTATTGACCGCTGTCTCCTCCCGCATCCTCTCGCTTTTCACATCGTTTCCGATACGGATAATCTCATCCAGATCCCTTCTGGTCAGACGGGAAAAGGAACACTGTTCCCAGGTACTCCTCTCGACTGAGACCCAGGTCTCCCCCAGGATGGTGGTCAGTGACTTGAGATCCTGTTGGGAGAACGTGGCCCAGTCGGATTTGGGGTTCAGACGAATTTTCTCCAGTGCTGTTTCAACTGCCCTCTCTTTGTGGAGCTGAAAGATCCTCCTCCCCCGTTCATCACTGGTTACATCAGGCATACATTCCAACCTCAGCATACTATATGACCGTAGACGAAATAGTTTTCCTCAGATAAAACGCCGGATAAAAACCAGATTGGGTTGTAGGGCGGATAGGGGAACGGCAACGCCGGTTTTAGGCGCAATAGGTATGCATGTTGCCTGCGCCGCCGGTATGGCGTCCGGGGCGTGGAGCCATTTCAACCGTGACCTGATAGAGTAGGGGAATACGGGATCAGAGCTGTAGATCAGGCAGAATATTCCGTCCGCCGTTTTATCACGGTAAATTTGCCGGAGTCCTAACGCGAATTGCCGGTTTTCTTTTACTGCTGCAGGCAATCAGTCGCTTGGTAAAACGGTATATCACCGGTTGTCCATTCATGTCAAAATCACCAATTTTTAATAGCTTCACGCGACACTCCTACTATTCATGGTTTGGGATGAAAATGTCCCAAAACGAGATCGCGTTATAAAAAAATGTTTTATTCCATCCTGATATACCATAAAAATTAAGTGGTTTTTATA
>JAPKXV010000373.1 GCA_026394635.1 Methanoregula sp.
ATAAAAAACATGTCGGCCGGAATTTCACTCCTGCTGTCCGGGTCCATTACAATACGGAAACTGCGGTACCCTGCTGGGTCTTCGTCATCGTAGATCATCTGCCAGAGAGAGGGGAGGCGGGAGAATTTTTCTTTATGCTCACATTTGAGCCAGTTGACAAATGCCGCAAACTTTGCACGGTCCCCTTTCTTCTCTTCGTCAATGCGCCAGCGGAGATACTCCCCCCCCATGATGATCTTGGGGGACTGGTAGTTGTAGGAGTAGATACTGGCGGTATAATCGATATGGGCAAGTGAATCAACAAAGTAAAAATAAAGGACCTTATGAAACATCCCGGTATCGTGGAGGATCAATGATTTTTTGTAGTGATGGGAAAGGACATGGATGTACTCGTTGTCAGCATGCATGCCTCTTAATAGGGCAAAGCATTGTAAAAACGTTACCGTAATGGTATTTGCCGGCCAAGTAGTTTCCTAGTGCTTTAAGACAACTATAATTTTAAACACCTCTCCCTTTTGGAAGGGGATCTGATTATCGATAACAGTAATTTACTTATGAGGATTCCCACCCCTGATGGGGTCGCCCGGCCGCCTCATCGGTGCCTCGCTGGGCAGGAAGGTTGAGAGTGACAACTTCAAAAGTGTATTTGATTGTCATGCTACCAATTTTAATTGTCCCACTCCACTACCGATAGAACGGCTCCCTTTTCCCGACAGCTTCCCGGAAGAGCGCTTCCAGTTCCCTGCCTTTTTTCCCCCGGATATCGACATGGTTGTCCGTGCGCAACAGGCAGGGTTTGAGTTTGCCATCAGAGGTAACCCGGAGCCGGTTGCAGAACGCGCAGAACTCGGTGTTGTGGCGTGGGCGGACGACCTCGACTTCAGCGCCGTCAAGGCAGTACTTTTTCCGGTGATGCATCCTTCTCGTGATGATCTGTTTTGACCTGGATGCAAGTGAGTCCTCCAGTCCGTTCAAATCCCAATGATAGCTGCATTCATTGAAATGCATCAGTTCGATCAGCTGGAGAATAAGGTTCCTGTTGCCGCGGACGAACCCAAGAAAATCATCAATCTCGTGATCGTTGATGCCTTCCAGCACTACCATATTCAGTTTGATAGGAGTGAGTCCTGCATCAAGGGCAGCGGAAATGCCCTCCATGACCTCCGGTAGCCTGTTGTTGCCGGTAATTTTTTTGTAGGTTTCCGGATTCAGGCTGTCAAGGCTCACATTGACCCGCCTGAGCCCGGCCTTTTTGAGATCAGAGGCAATTCCTGCAAGAAGTGTACCATTGGTAGTCAGCGACGACTCCATGCTTCCCGGTGTAGATCGCAAAATCTCGAGGATATCCGGACGCAGCAGGGGCTCACCTCCGGTAAATTTTACACTGCGGATCTCAAACGTTGCCGCGACCCGTAAAATCTCAGCAATCTCTTCGGCACAAAGTTGTTCCCGGGGAGATTTTTCCCCCTCCCGGTGGCAGTATATGCAGGAGAGGTTGCACCGTGGGGTAAGACTGATGCGAAGGTTACTGACCGGTCGGTTATAGGAGTCCTTTAAAACCACGGAATCAGCCTGTGAAATTTTTTGCTACGATGTAAAGTTCCGTGCTGCCCCTGCGGGTAGCCTGGGTCATGCAGGTCTTTACCGAGTAAAAATGTTCTTTGGTCTCGTTTAAAAAGTCGGAGAAATCCGTACCCTGAAATGATTTTACCACAAAGTTTCCGCCAATTTTTAAAGTGTTGCATGCGAAGTGCAACGCCTCCTCACCCAGCGCAATCGCACGCGCTTGATCGTAACTTTTATGCCCGGAGAGTTTTGGTGCAGCATCGCAGACAACGATATTCACAACGCCAAGAAGAGATTTCACATGAGCCTGCACTGCGGCGTCAGTAAGATCTCCCTCAACCGTCTCAACATTATCGAGAGGAGGTATCGGTACAAGGTCGATGCCCAGCACCCTGCCGTCGGTGAGGGATCGTTCTACCTGTAACCAGCTCCCCGGGGCCGCGCCAAGGTCGACAATGTTGTCGGTCCTCCGTATTATATCGAAGCGTCGCTAGATCTCCACCAGTTTGTATGCGGCACGCGACCGGTACCCCTCACTTTTTGCTTTCTGGTATACCTTATCATGTCCCCAGTGTGAGCCCATTGATGTAACCTCGTAAATTGAAAGAGGATTCAAACCCAAAACGCTATAATTAAAGTATGACGATATACTGTATAAGACAGTTTGTCAAGGGGTAAGCGATGTTAAAAGCAACGATTGACGCAGACGTATTCAGGGAAGCAATCGATGTGATCTCGGCGCTCGTACCAGAATGCCGGTTGCATACGACTGACAGCGGTATCTCGACAAGGGCGGTTGATACTGCAAACGTGGCAATGGTCTGGCTCGAGTTAAAAAAGGAGGCATTTGACTCCTTCAAGGCAAGCAAGAGTCAGGTCGGGATTGACATCTCAAAGATGAAGAATATCTTCAACATGATGGGGAAAGGAGATCTTATCAGCCTCGAACTTCCCGAAAACGCCCAGAAAATGCAGGTGAGTGTCCATGGGTATCACTACTCCATCACGCTCCTTGACACCAATACCATCAGGAAAGATCCCAATCCCCCGACGATCAGCCTGCCGGGAAAACTCACGATCTCCGGTGATGACCTGAACAATGCAATCAAGGCAGCGGCAGTAATTTCTGACAAGATGGCGCTCGGGATCAACCCCAAGGATGAGACCTTCTATATGATTGCCGATGGCGATACCGACAATATCCGGCGGGAGTTTTCAAAGGACGAACTGAAATCACTCACCCCGAACGAAGCGCGCTCACTCTTCTCGCTTGATTATTTAAAAGATATGGGAAAAGTGATGAGCAGGGCGCCGGAAGTGGAGATATTTATCGGGATCGATCACCCGGTGCGCTTCTCGTTTGACATTGCAAACGGGAACGGGCATGTTGAATACCTGCTTGCCCCGCGAATTGAGGCTGACTGATGGGATACATTCCCTCGGTCAGGGAACTCTCCTATTTTCCGTTTTTAAAAAAATCACAGGATTATACAAGGACGAAATACTCCTCCCTTGATGCGCTTCTTGCAGGGGAACATGGCGATCGGCTGGTCCAGTCAGCAGTCAATCGAATCAGGGATGCACTGTCGCAAAAACGAAATTTTGGTGAGGGTGCCCCGGACAGTCCTGAAGAGTTGGTTGCGTCGTACGCACTTGCGCGGATCATCGTCTCCTGTATCAGCGACCTCCAGATGATCGACCGGCTGACCCGGTATGAAGCGGAGCGGGCGTATTATTATCTCAGGAATGAAGGGACGGATGAACAGTCATGGAACCTGAATTTTTTCCGGACTGAATCCGGCTATTCGCGTCTTTTTCTGTATATTGCAGAAGAACTGGGTATTCCCATCAGCCGGGGCTGGTTGCCGCTTGTCGATTATGTTGAACTGGTGTCACCCATCCGTGAAGACAGGTTCCGGCTGGTGAACCGGACTGTTACCACGGGGCAGGTGCAGGTCAACGACGATGAAATGTACGAACTGGTCCGGGAACGCATCCGCGTAGTACTTCGCCGTGACCTTCCCCACCGGGTGCCGCAATCGTTGTGCGAGCGGCTCGGGCCCCGTCTGGGGGAGCTCCAGAAGGCATACCAGGAGCAGATGCTCCGGAATTTCGGCACCATTGAAGAGAGCGCATTTCCCCCCTGCATCCAGGCCCTGATACAGGCGATTACCTCGGGAGCCAACCTCACCCACCCCGGGCGTTTCTCCCTTGTGTCGTTTCTCCATAATATCGGTATGGAACGATCACAGATTGCGGATCTGTTTGCCCGCGCCCCGGATTTTGATGCAGATAAAACGATGTATCAGGTTGGACATATAACGGGGAGCGGCGGGACTGAATACAGTGCCCCGTCCTGCGCCGCGATGCGCACGACCGGACTGTGCGTCCGTGCCGATACCCTCTGCGAGAAGGTTAATCATCCACTCAGTTATTACAAAATCGGGAAGAAGAGATCAAAACCAGCACCAAAAGAAAGTGTCTGATGAAAAAAATCTTACGCGATTTGCTTGATGTTTATTTGAGGGATACCGATCGGGCTGACAAATATCGCAGAGGATCAAATTGTGCAATGGCTGCCCTGGCATTGCTTGACATTCTCAAAGAGATTGATTCAAAGAAGGAATGACATTTGACTAAGAAGAAATACCCGCAGACACCGGAAGCCAAGGCACGCAAGAAGGAATACCAGAAGGAATACTACCAGAGACCGGAGGTCAAGGAGCACCAGAAGGAATACCGGAAGGAATACCAGCAGAGACCGGAGGTCAAGGAGCGCCAGAAGGAATACCAGCAGAGACCGGAATATAAGGCAAGCCATAGTATACGCGAAAGGGCACGCCTCAAGACACCGAAAGCTAAGGAACACCTTAAGGAATACTACCAGAGACCGGAAGTTAAGGAGCGCCAGAAGGAATACCAGCAGAGACCGGAGGTCAAGGAGCGCCTGAAGGAATACCGGAAGGAATACCAGCAGACGACATCGTTGCCCCCCCCTTCGGAATGGACTCATGAGGCGACCCGGGCGTTGCTGTTCGGAAAGTTAGATGAATACTTCGCAATGATGATGAAGGGCGGGGATGTTGACGATAAAGAGAAAGATGTTTATGAACTCGCTGTAAGGGCGTTCATCAATGACCTCGCGTACAATGGATTACCCCATATCAGGCGGGAACGGTATAACCGCGAATTTCGTGTCGGGCTCATGGTATGTGGTCTTATAAAACCGTTTGATGTGATGATGAGCCCGAAATAACCCCTTTTTTTATACCAGCGAATAGAAACTGCAAGAATGATCGATTGCGGGCAAGATACCTGGGTGGGTGGTATGTTTACCCTTAATTGTCCTTTTTGAAAAGTCCGCACTCAGTACACAACCAACCGCAATGTACAAAACGACCAGTATCCCTTTTGTAGATACGCTGCATTTTTGCACCACATTTTATGTGATCGCATTTTGGATGCTGGATGTCTGGCATAAAAGATGTATACAACTTACTAACTATACATGGCGTCATAATTTTTCAAGTTTGACCAATAGTTTGTGGGATCTTTTCGAAACGATGCATCACTCAAATATGACGTAGATTATGTCTAACATAAACTGAAACTTTTGTCGCTATGTATAATAAAATCAATCGGACAAAGGAGCGGGGAGATTTTGAAAATCTGGTTGATAGTGAATATGCAATCAGATTACCTATTAAGAGATTTGCTTGTTAACCAGGTAACCCGCACCGGAGAGCGCGAGGATAAAGACAAGAATTGCGGTGAGGTACGCGGTACCGGATTCCATGACCATCGGGAGAAAACCCAGCAGGATGATCAGGATGCAGAAACAGATCACGCTGATGATGACATCGAGAAGTCGTGCGTCCATTGTATACCTTATTGCCGGTAAACCAATAAATCAGTATCCACGCCACGGTCTCACCTGCAAAAAATGAGATTGTGGTGAGCCGGGATAGGTATTGGATAAAACGCACCTCACGGAACCGCTGTCATTTCTATCGGTAAGACCATTCGTGATCAGGTGCATACCTTTGTTTCCCGTGATAATTATGGGCTTTATTACCAAGGAGGATTCCGATTAACTGCATGAAATGTGAATTCAACTCACATATTCACAACGAAGTTTTGATTGAGACTCCATCTAAAAATGGGGTTTTTTAAAAATCCTCTAAGGTATCCTTATCTTCATTTGTGGTGTATGCAATCTGAACATGAAGAGCCCTGAACAGGAACGGCGTGAAGTGATTACCCGGCTGACAGAAGCGGCAGATATACTGTCAGAGTCAATGGATGTTCGTTTCGTTCCTTCCAGCGGGGCAAATATTGCGTATGCTATAAAGGGTGCCCGGGACGGGCGCGATGTGGCAGCAGTACCGGGTGGCCTTCAGGTTGATGGCGGAAGAATTCACCGGTCAGGGACATGCGCGTTTGATTCCGGAGAAGAGATTGTCCGTACCGTTCTTACGGTTATGAAGTTTGATCCTGCCATGCGCAGCGCAGCAGTGATCGCATATCGTAAGGAATTTCTCGATGTTCTTGCGGATATGTTTATCGAGTGCCGTGAGGTTGATCATACCCGGTCAGCTCCGGGGACCAGCGCGATAGACTGGGGGATTGCCGCGAGCTGTTCTGATGGCGTCCCGGAAGTGATCTATGACAAGGGTATAAAAGAGGAACATGGTATGATCTATTGTATCGGGGAAGATGCAGTAAAAGTCGCCAACAATATTATTATCCTGTCACATCGCATACAATGAAGGAAACTAAGAGGAATATTCATGGGAATCAAACCATCCTATATCAAGACCCTTGGTCTTGAACTGCTGGCCAAAAACAGGGAGAAGTTTTCCAGCAATTATGAAGAGAACAAACAGGCGTTGGCCACTTCTGCCTCAATTGAGAGCAAACGTGTCAGGAACCGGATTGCCGGCTATATCACAAGAAAAATAAATACCAAGAGACACCAATAAACGCATTATGTTCGAAGGTGTCCTTCCAGCAATCATTACCCCTTTTAAAAGAAACTCTGACATGGACCTTGACACCCGTGGTCTTGTGCAAAACATCGAGTTTCTGGTCTCTGCAGGCATCGATGGTATTGTGCCCTGCGGTTCGACGGGTGAATCTGCGACCCTCACGTTTGCTGAGCACGAGAAGGTTATCGAGCTCACCATTGACAAAGTGAATGGTAAGATACCTGTTCTTGCGGGTACCGGCTCTAACAACACCGCTGAGGCGGTACGGCTCACGAAGGCTGCGAAGGACAGCGGTGCGGATGGCGTTCTGGTCATCAGCCCGTATTACAACAAGCCTAACCGGGCCGGTCTCGTCAAACACTACACGAAGCTCGCCGATATCGACATCCCCGTTGTTATGTATAATGTCCCGGGCAGGACCGGGCAGAACCTCGAACCCGATCTTGTCGCGGAACTCGCACAGCACCCCAACATCGTGGCCATCAAGGAAGCAAGCGGAAATATCAGCCAGATCTCGCGGATCATCGAGGATACGCGGGACGAGGACTTTGTGGTGATCTCCGGCGACGACAACATGACGCTGCCCATCATGGCGCTGGGGGGAGTTGGTGTCATATCCGTCGCCGCTAATGTTATTCCGGCACCGATGGTCGCGATGAGCAACGCGATGAAAAAAGGCGACCTTGCAAAGGCACTTTCAATTCACTACGAACTCTCACCGCTCCTCCGTGCGATGTTCATCGATACCAACCCGATCCCGGTCAAAAAGGCTGTGGAACTCCTGGGTATGGCAGCAGGACCGGTCCGGCTCCCGCTGGATGAGCTTGATGCGAAAAAGACTGCACAGCTCCAGGCTGTACTTGCGGCATATGCAGGAAAGGTAAAAAAACCAGACGGGAAAAAGGCAGCACCTGCAAAACAAAAGATCGCCCGGAAAGGACGGAGATAAGCGATGGCAACCGTAGTGGTGTGCGGCGCCTCCGGCCGCATGGGCCAGACGATCGGCCGGATGGTACGCGAATCCTCGGATCTGAAAATCGTTGGAGGCGTCGACCTCAAACCCGGCACCTTTTTTGGTGAGGAACAGGTCGCATCAAAAGATATCGATCTGCTGCTTGAAAAGAAAAAACCGGATATCCTGATCGATTTCACGGTCGCCGGTGCGGCAGTAGAGAACGTGAAAGCGGCTGCGCGACATAATGTCGCCATTATTGTCGGAACCACGGGGTTCACGCCAGAGCAGCGGAAGGTTATGGCGGAAGCGGTTGCCGGGCACTCACCCGCGGTCATAGCCAGCAACTTCTCGATCGGGGTAAATATCTTCTGGCAGGTGCTGCGCGAAGCGGCAAGGCGGCTCAAAGATTATGACATTGAGGTGATCGAAGGCCATCACCGGAACAAGAAGGATGCACCCAGCGGCACTGCAAAGACCATCCTCCAGATCCTTGACGAGGAAGCGGGACCCCGGCAGAAGATGTACGGCCGGGAGGGAATGACCGAGCGAAAAGATGAGATCGGTGTCCATGTCATCCGCGGTGGGGATATTGTCGGAGACCATGCCGTATTATTCTCAAAGAACTTTGAGACTATCACCCTCTCCCACCGCGCCTATGATCGCGCGGTCTTTGCGAGCGGGGCCCTCATTGCCGCCCGATGGGTGACAGGTAAGAAGCCCGGCATCTAATTTTGTAATACATATAGACTGGAGTGAACCTTTTTGGTTGCAGTCGTTGACAAAGAAAAATGTACGGGTTGTGAAACCTGCGTGAATGAATGTCCCGCATCGGCAATAGCATTGGACAATGAAAAAGCAAAAGTTGACAAGGATATGTGTGTTGACTGCCAGACCTGTGTTGACGTCTGCCCATCAGAAGCTATTCACATGGAATAAAAATCAAACGGTTTAATTACTTTTAGGTATATCAATTCTTTTTATCTATGATCAATGTTGGAGTGCTCGGTGCTACGGGCGCGGTTGGTCAGCGGTTTGTTGAACTTCTTGCAGATCATCCCTGGTTCAACCTCACCACGCTCGCCGCCTCCGAACGCAGTGCGAATAAACCCTATGAAAAAGTCGTGAACTGGCGTCTCGATACGCCATTTCCTGAGAAGATCGCAAAACTCAAAGTGACTCCCACATCTCCCAAGGGCATGAAAGATGTCGATCTGGTATTTTCGGCCCTTCCCGCAGAGATTGCAACCGATGTGGAATCAGAATTTGCCGATGCAGGAATTGCGGTCTGCAGCAATGCCAGTTCCCACCGGATGGAACCGGATATCCCCCTCGTCGTTCCCGAAGTGAACCCGGACCATCTCGGGCTGATCGATGTCCAGCGCGATAAGGGGCGTGACGGGTTTATTGTGACGAACCCGAATTGTTCCACGATCGTGATGGTAATGGCCCTCGCACCGTTGAGCAAGTTCAGATTCACCGATGTCCGGGTGGCAACCATGCAGGCAATATCCGGTGCAGGTTTTGCCGGGGTTGCTGCAATGGCGATCTATGACAATGTGATCCCCTATATCGGCAAGGAAGAAGAGAAGATGGAAACAGAGACCTTAAAGATCATGGGTGCCCTGAAAGGAAAAAAAGTCATTAACGCCCCGTTTTCTGTCAGTGCGAGCTGTCACCGGGTTCCTGTGATCGATGGGCATACAATGGCGATCTGGGTTGACATCAATAAACCGGTAGACGAACTCAAAAAGGCATACACTACCTATAAACCGCTGATCAAAGGACTTCCGACACAACCCGAGAAATCCGTGCTCTACCTTGAAGAGAACGACCGGCCGCAACCCCGTCTCGACCGGATGCGGGGAAAAGGTATGACGGTCTCCGTCGGAAGGTTGCGCGAGGGGGTCCGGTTTGTCGCGATGGGGCACAACACGATCCGTGGTGCAGCCGGCGCAAGCGTACTGAATGCAGAACTCATATCAAAGAAAAAGTATCTCTAAAAACCTGTTCGCACGAGGTGAAGTTATGGAACTCAAAGAAAATACAGTGTTCGTTGGAAACAAGCCAGTCATGAACTACGTACTTGCAGTGGTGACACAGTTTAACAATGGGGCCGACCAGGTGGCGATTAAGGCACGGGGCAAAGCCATCTCGCGGGCCGTGGATACCGCAGAGATCTCGCTGAACCGTTTTCTTGACGGTGTTACAAAAAAGGAGATCCAGATATCGACCGAGGTCATCGATACTGAATCCGGGAAGACCAATGTGTCAAGCATTGAGATCGTGCTTGCCAACAACAAATAGTTTTTAAAAATTCACTATTCTCTTAAGAGATTCTGATCCATCTCCTTTTTTTCATGAAGACAAAAAAGATATAAACCGAACAGGACAGATGCATTAAGGCATGAGAGCACAGGCTATCGCTATCCTTGTTGTTATCCTTCTTGGTATTGCGATACCGGTGAGTGCAGTCGACGAAGAGCGTTACGGATATATTAAAGTTCAGGACGTAACCGTACAGCTTAAAAATGATACTGCAGTGATCAATGTGAATTACGCCGTTGATGAAGGGACGCGGATTATCTTCTTTTTACTGGGAAAACAGGATCTGAAAAACAAACTGTATCATATCCTGAATTATGATGGTGCCCAGATGAGGCGGATCAATCTTTCCAGTGCAGAATTTTTTGTCGATGGGGCAGCATATTCCTATGGCAAGGGAATTTACTGGTACCCCACCCACGCATTCAACATCGTAATCCCCTCTCTCTCTGTTCAGTCTCCTCAGATCACGAGAACTTTTTTTATGACCAATTCATTCCCTGACGGGATGGGGTACTTCGACACAGAACCTGATGCACTTGTTTACGAAAACTCCGTTTCTGGAAAGGTATAGAGGTATCACGGATACAGAATTTCCTGTTTCTTTTTAAAAAATACCGTGTTGACTGTGTTTTTTTCCAGTTCATCCCCCGATCGCCCCGTTCACCGTATCGCACGATAATTCACCATGAATGTCATCCGATATTCTGGTGTTGCACAAGTCAACATCCACAACCTTCATCCATCACTCGCTCAGCATTCTCATGATGCCCGATGCCCACGATCAGTTCACACAGCCAACCGAACTTGTCAAACCCGGTCGGTTGGAAGAGGCCTCATCCTATTCCAGGCACTTCTTAAAACCGATCCCAACAACGCCACTATCTGGAATACCACGGGGTTCATCCGATTCTGACAAGGAGAATACCCTACGTCGGCTGTCTGATGATCAACAGTTTATATTAATCATTTTTATATGACGTCGATATGGGGGGTTCCCGCAGCCTTTCCTGGCACCGGTCGGACTGAACTACATCCCAAAAAACCGCCCTGAAGGAACACCGCTAATAAGCACTTATTTTCCCGTTTTAAACAGGTATTCTGGCATTTCAACCGTTTA
>JAPKXV010000183.1 GCA_026394635.1 Methanoregula sp.
CGCTCATTTCACGCCGGAAAATCGGGTCTGGCGGGGTTCCCTGCTAATGGTCCGGGGGGTCACCAATGATCGGGTCGTGACCCCCTGCGACCCCCCCATCAAAAAAGTTTTTGGAAACGGATACTCTGTTCAGAACAAAAAAAAGTATGAAAAGATAGAGAAAAATTATTTACCGGTCGGAAAACTTCTCGACCACCCGGACATTGTCGCCGCGGACGGTGATCGGGATGGGCACGACACTCTCGTAGAGCTCGACCGTGATCTCTTCCTTTGCCGCATCGACGCGCTTGACGACCGCCTTCTCGCCCTTGAACGGCCCGGCAATGAGCTCCACGATCGTCCCTTCCTCGATACCGCTCACCACCGGCTTGGGAACGAGGAAATGTGCCACCTCGGAAAGCAGCATCGAGCTCTTCTCGCTCTCGTCCTTCCCCCTGCGGACGACGGCGCGCGCATGGGGGATCTTCTCGACGAGCTGCTCGATCCGGTTCAGCTTCTCCGGGGTCTCAAGGAGTACGTAACCCTTCAGCTCATTGGGCACGATCACGGCAGTCACGTTGATATCGGTCGCCTTTGTTGTGATGGCTTTTAAGATGCTGTCGGCAACGGTGCGTTCCTGCTTGGAGGTTGTCTTGATCGCAAAAATCCGGTTATCGGACACTGCTGTATCGGGCACAGGAACCGGTGCCGGCGATGGAGTGCCGGAAGTCTGTTTGGTCATGGCAATCAGGAGTTAGAACCCGAGCAACTTCTGGTGCTCAAAGAGAACATAGAGAATGAATCCGATGAGCCCGATGAGGAGGACTCCTGCGGCAGCGACGATTGCGATCTTGGTGAACTCTTCGCGGGTAGGAGTGCGCGCAAGTTTCAGGACCCGCATGTATTTCCTGAAAAACTCTTCATGAACGTTAACTTTCAAATCCGGCTTTGATATTTCCATATTTACTCACTTGAGAAAATCGATCTCAAACTGTTTCTGGACTTTTGGGGTAAGTTTCTCGTTCCTACCATATATCTGTGGCGACCGTACTCCGGTCACCACAAGCAGCGTGCGCATCTTGTTCTGCATCTCGGGGTCGATCTGCGCACCCCAGATGATCCGGGCATTGGGATCGACGCGGTTATAGACTTCCTGTATGACGCCCTCTGCTTCCTCCATGGTCATGTCGGGTCCGCCGACCACGTTGACGAGTGCTGCCGTGGCGCCGGAGATGTCCACGTCCAGCAGCGGCGAGCGGATCGCTTTTTTCACCGAGTCTGCTGCTTTGTCCTCGGAATCGCTCTCCCCCATCCCGATCATGGCAACGCCGCCGCGCTCCATGACGGTGCGCACATCGGCAAAGTCGAGGTTGACAAGGCCTGGCATCGTGATGAGCTCGGTGATCCCTTTTACCGCACGCATGAGTACTTCATCTGCCACCTTGAATGCGGCGTAGAGCGGCAGTTTCGGCACGACTTCGAGCAGCCGGTCGTTGGGCACAACAATGACCGTGTCTGCCACATCCCGCAGCCGTTCGAGACCGGCTTCTGCGTTCTCCATGCGGATGGCACCTTCCGCGGAGAATGGCAGGGTGACGATCGCAATGGTGAGCGCCCCCTCTTCGCGGGCAGCCTTTGCGATGACCGGTGCACAGCCGGTACCGGTGCCGCCACCGAGCCCGACGGTGATGAAGACCATGTCGCTGCCGGATACTGCGGCGCGGAGCTCCTGCTCGTTCTCGAGAGCCGCTTCTTCCCCGATCTGGGGGATGGAGCCGGCTCCAAGGCCGCGGGTGCGCTGCCTGCCGATCAGGATGCGCTGGTCAGCATGGGTGCGGATGAGGTGCTGGGCGTCGGTGTTGACGGCGATCATGCGGGCGCCGTGGATGCCCTCCTCCATCATGCGGGTGATCGTGTTCGAACCGCTGCCCCCGCAGCCGATCACCGTTATCTCGGTCTTGAGCTCGGCCAGAATCTGGTCAAGATCATCGTTATTCTGCGCGACTGACGTCGTGTCGGTCTGCGCTTTGTTTAGTGCCTCTTCAACAATTGATCTCATGCAATGTTCTCCAAACCCGGGATGTGGATTCTTGTCTCGCTGCACATCGACACCATCTCCGGTGTTATCACCCTGCCGCTGACCTCGACTGACTGGCCTGCTGCCAGTGCCTTATACAGGGGTCCTGCCGGAACCCCCAGCATACGCGCCTTGTGGGGGTCAAAGTGGACTTTCTGTAGGATCAGGTGATCGCCGTCCCGTGCAGTGATCTCTTTAATACGTATGATTTTTACGCACAATGTATTTAAATCGTTTATTATTCGGGACGTATACGTTACAGAAGTGATAAAAACGGGAAGCATGCGATTATCATGCCCCGACAGGTGAATGACGGGCAATGCTTCGAGTCCTGCAAGAAACATCTGTTCGTCTGCCTTCAGGGTTTCAGACAAAAGGACCGGATCGATCCGTACCAGTGCCGGTTTCCCTTGAGTTTCCCATGCGTGCACATGGCAGCGGGCACCCTGTACGATTGTCCCTGCCAGTGCCCTTACGGCACAGTACGTCTCCCACGGGAGCGGGCCCATATCGGAAATTTCGGTCTCGCCAAGCCGGACGATCCCGAGTGCGTCCAGCTGCCCGGTGAGCCGGTGCAGCTCGTCTTTTAGCAGCGCTTTTCTGTCGATATATGCAGCCACAGCCCCGGACCGTTCCTGCATCATGCGGATCATCGCATCGTCCATCGAACTCACCTCCCGGGAATGGGCGATATGCCCGAACGCCCCCCGTGAGGTGAGCGCGATCTCCGTCTCGCGTGCCGCATAGTGGTTGCCCCCAAAGCCGATGAGCGGGATGGCATCGATCGGGATCGCGGCAAGCACGCTCTGCGCCACCGCCCGTCCTGCGGTCTCGTCTGCCCATTCCTTCTCCGTGCTCCCGATCTCGACAAAGAATGACGGGTGCGACAGGTCAGTCGGCCCGTGATGGGTGACCTCATAGGAGACCCGGTAGCCCGGCGGGCAGTGCCGGGCAAGTTGCCGCAGAACTGCCTGCATCATCCCGGGCGCGGCAGGGGGGAGCGTGCGGGGGCTGCCGCCCAGTTCAGCATCCCGCATATTGCCGGTCACATGCACCGTGAGCACAGGGATGGGGTTTACGCTTGCATGCCGGGAGAGAAATATGAGGAGGTCTGCATC
>JAPKXV010000209.1:0-9842 GCA_026394635.1 Methanoregula sp.
ACGATATTTTTTCTTCAGCCCAAAAAAAGGGCCTCAACCTCAGTCATGAATGCAACCAGGCACTGGCAGACCGTCTGGGACTGGATTACCACCAGCAGCAGCTCCCCTCTGAAACTATCACTGAACCTGTTATCATCGCTTCGGAGCAAAAACCCGGACATGCAACCGGCAGCCTGTCACCAGAAGAGATGACACTTCCCCCGGTACTGAACGCAGACGACCCGAAAACACCTGCAAAGGTTTTACTACAGAAAAAAGAACCTGTTGTGCACCCGCACCACCAGAAAAATGCCGTTGCTCCAGTACTACAGCAGAATAAACCACAGGACACCCAAGCCCAGCCCCCTCACCAAAAAGTATCATCACAGGATCCAAAAAAGGAGAGGGCAAAAACCAACGAGAGGAAAGGGAAGGAGAACGCGGTCAAACGGTTTGTGGATGAAACGGTCACCCGCATTGATGCGGAGGGAGGAGACGGCAGTAGTGTCCCCAAAGATGAAATGTACCAACGGTTCGTGCGGTGGTGCCGGGCACACTCCGTCTCCCCGATTCCGGATAAGCGATCCTTTGGTGTCGCAATGAAAAACCGGTTCGTGATCCAAGACAGTACCATCAATAATGAACCCTGCTGGATCAATGTGGAGGTGACCTGATCGTTATTTTCCAAAACGCCGTGCCCGTGACTGGTAATCCCTGAGGATCCTGAAGAAATCGACTTTCCGGAAGTACATCCAGTTCACATCGGAGAAGAAGAGTTCAGAATACACCGATTGCCAGATAAGAAAATCGGTCAGGTGATCCCCCCCGCTCTTGATCACGATATCCGGGACATAGTTGAAGGTGAGGTAGGACTCAAGCACCTGTTCATCAACCTGCGCCGGAGGGATCTTGTCGTCTGCCATCTTCCGGATACACGAGGTTATCTCTTCACGCCCGCTCTTTCCGATAGCCACGACAACCTCAAGGCCATCTCCCGCTATCTCCTCTTTGTCCTGGTAGTGGAGGACCAGGCGTGCAATCCCCCCGATTTTATGGATTGCGGGCAGGCACCGTTCCATGACCCCGGGCACCGGCGTGCTTATGTGAAACGTGAGCCCCTGTATCGTCTTCTCTTGAGACTGTGCCTGTTTTTCCACGTATGCTGAAATTTCATTGCACCACGTGGTGACAAGAACAAGGTTTTCGGGGGCCTGTGCCATGTCCTGACCGCTGATCATGAAGCAGATCTGCGCCGGAAGGATCGTGATCTTCCGTTTGAGCATCTGTTCATAGAGCCAGTAGATCATCAGTGCGTACTATTGCCCTGCGCCCTACATAGCCTTGATGATCCAAAAAACCGCCCTGTCCCCCATATTAATAATCATATCAGGAGAAGAGTACTGGAATACATGCCCATGGACCCCTCATTACGGGAGGATCTTCTCGAAGCGATCTGCCTCCTGACCCGGGACTCACAACGCTCTCCCGGGATCCGGGAGATAGCGTCAGCGCTTGACAAGCCTGAGGGGGAGATACAGTCCGGTGTAACCACCCTTGCAGCGGACGGGGACGTAATTTACGAAAATGACGGTACGGTAACCCTGACTGCAACGGGCCAGGAACTGGGGAAGCGGGTCGCAAAAAAGCACGAGACGCTCCAGTGTTTCTTATCGGAAATACTCGGAATGGACCGGTCTTCTGCGTCAGACGAGGCCTGTGTGCTGGAGCATGCAGTGTCCGATGACACGATCAACCGCATTGGTACGTATATGCAATCACCTCCCCGCCGCTGGAGCAGGGGGCAGGGTGCGGAGGGACATGACACCAGCCCGTTACCTGCACTCACAGATTTTAATGAAGGTGACAACCTCATCGTGAGCGGTATCCTCGGGCGGGAACGGGCGAGCCGGCTCCTTGACCTGGGGGTAGTCCCGGGCGAGCGGGTGCGCATAAAACGAAAACTCGCCAACCACGCGCTTGTGGTACAGATCAAAGGCTGCGATGTGGCGCTCAGCCCAGAAGTTGCCGCGTCCATCTGCGTGGAGCGGTCCGGATGAGGTTTGCCCTGATCGGCAATCCGGGGGTAGGGAAGTCCACAATCTTCAACCAGCTTACCGGGCTCGGTGTCGAGGTCAACCGGTACCCGGGAACCGCGGTGGCCCTTGAAACGGGCAACGTCTGTTACAAGAAAGAGAAGTTTGAGGTCATCAACCTCCCCGGCATCTACTCCCTCGACGGTAACACTGACGAGGAGGTGCTTGTGCGGGACTTCCTGTTGAAGGGAGATGCTGATGCCCTCATTGCCGTGCTTGATGCACCCCGGCTCGAGCGGAACCTCTACCTTCTCCTCCAGGTATCAGAGTTCGAGTTGCCGATGATCATGATCGTGAACAAGATGGATGAGGCAGAGCGTTTAGGACTTTCCCTCGATATCGGCCGCCTCTCCGGTCAGCTCGGGGTTGACGTGATCGGGGTTGCCGCACTGCAGGGAAGAAATGTCGACCGGATTGTTCCGGCCGCGCTCGGCACCGCCCGCCCCGCAACGGTCAGGACGCCCTATGACCATCATATTGAAGCCGCCCTCACCAGCCTTGAAAAGACCCTGTCCACACCACGGCATAAAAACCTCCTCGCGCTTCAGGGGATGAGTCAGGATCCGCTGCTGATCGACACCGCTGGTTCGATTGCACGGGAGATCGAGCAGCGCCACCGTATGTCCGTCCACCAGATCATCGCTACAAACAGGCACAACTACGCCCGCACTCTTGCCTCCGATGTGGTTGCCATCGGGGAGAGTAAACGATCCTTTGACGTAGACAGCCTGCTCACCCGCACCATGCCCGGTATACCCATCCTTGTTGCAACCCTTGGGTTCATGCTCCTTTCCGTCTTTGTGATCGGTTCATGGATGGAGAGGATCATTGTTTCAGCATTCACCAATGGCGTGATCACCCCCTTTGCATCACTGGGGCTGCCACCGCTTGCCACTCAGGTGGGCCTGTCACTGCTGGTCGCACTGCAGGCAGGTCTTGGCATCGCATTTCCCTTTGTCTTCACGTTCTATGTAGGACTCTCGCTTCTCGAAGACTCGGGGTATATGACCCGTGCTGCATTTCTTGCAGACCGGGCCATGCACCGTATCGGCCTGCACGGTGAAGCGATCATCCCCATGGTGATCGGGTTCGGGTGTACAGTGCCGGCGGTGATGAGTGTCCGGATCCTCAAGACCCGCCGGGAGCAGACCATCGCTGCATTCCTGATCACCATGGTCCCCTGCTCCGCCCGTACAGTCGTGATCGCAGGGATCGTCGCCGCGTTTGTCGGGATCCTCTGGGCATTTTCGATATACCTGATCGTCTTTGTCCTTATCGTGGTAAGCGCCCTGTTTCTCTCCCGCATCACGCCCGGTGAACAGTTCGGCATGATTGTTGAGATGACCCCGCTCCGGTGCCCTCAGGCACGGCTCGTGCTTGCCAAATCATGGCTTCGGATCAAGGAGTTCCTGTTCATTGCCATGCCCGTGCTTGTCATCACCAGCATCGCACTCGGCCTGTTCCAGTATTTCGGGATCATCGACGCATTCCAGGCAATCGTAGAACCCCTCACCACCAGCCTGCTCGGCCTTCCCGCGTACGCGTCCACGGCACTGTTGTTTGGCATCTTCAGGAAAGAACTTGCGTTTGAGACGCTTGCGGTTCTTGCCGGTACCGCAGACCTCGGATCGGTCATGAACGGGGTCCAGCTCTACACCTTTGCCATTATATCCGTCCTGTTCGTCCCGTGCGTCTCGACGATCGCGGTGCTGTACCGGAACCTTGGGGCGAGAATCGCAGTCCTCGCTTCGCTCTACTCACTTGGTCTGGGCATTTTTATAGGAGCACTTATAAATTTTCTCATGAAATGATTGTCCATTAGATGTACAACTTCAAGACAGGGATAGCACATATCGACGCGGTCTCCGGTGGCTTTGAGGCAGGCACCAATTTCCTCATACTGGCGCCCCCCATGAGCCTTGCCGAGGAACTTGCATATTCCCTGACACGGCCCCTGACGGGGGAGTACGCGATCGTGCTCTCCACCAATGACCGGGCTGCGGAGGTTGTCGATGCGTTCAAGGTCATCGGGGGAGATAAACGGTATGTCGGGACCATCGATGCGATCACCAAAAGCTCGAGCCCCGGTATCGCCGATACAAACCGGCTGATGTTTGTCGCAAGCCCGACGGATCTTACCGGGATTGGCATCAAATTTTCCAAAATGGTCGAGCTGATCTTTGACGGGGATTTCTCCGACGGGGAATCCGGGCTCTTTCCCCCGCCGGTCAGGTTCTGCGTCAACTCGGTCTCCACCCTGCTCATGTACCGGAAACTCGAAGTCCTGTACCAGTTCCTCCATGTTCTGACCTCAAAACTGAAAAAGATCGATGGTGTGGGGTTCTATCTTTTAAACAAGGAATCTTTTGATGACAAGACCGTCTCGCTCATCAAACAGCTGATGACCGGGGTGATTGAGGTCAAGGTGGAACAGAATGTCCACTCCATGCGCGTCCAGGGTATCAAAGGTTTGTCCTCAGACTGGCTGAAATTCTCTGTCCAGAAAGGACAGGTGGTCATCACTCCATGATTTCCACGGGGATCAACGGGATAGACGAAATGCTGGGCGGAGGCATCCCCAAGGGCAGCTGGGTGCTGTACAGCATGGAGCCCGGGGTTGACGGGCAGCTCTTCACCATTTCGACCCTGTTCTCGGCGCTGAAAAAAGGGCTCTCCTGCCTTGTCGTGCTCCCCCACACCACGTTTGACATTTTCAAGTACGATGCTGCAGCAAAAAGGGGCTGCCCTCTGGAAATTTTTAACAAGAAGGTCGTGTTTATTGATGCAATCGACCGGGAGCGGATAGAGAAAAGCAGCAGGAAACGCAAAGAGGTGCAGAAGAAGTGGGAGGCACGGATCGAGAAGCTCTGCACCGAAAACGACGTAGATGTCGTCTTCATCTATGTTGACCTGATCAATGACGACCTGGGGCTTGATGGTGCACTTTCAGTTGCAAATACCGCAAAGACCACCAGCAAAACCACCGTGATCCTCGAGCACCTGAACCTCGATGGCAAACGCTGTATCGAACGGTTCATCAAAAAATATACGTTCGACCTTATCATCTCTATCTCCTCATCGTTCCGCACACACCCCCATTTCGATTACTTTACCCTGATGCATACCTCGTGGTCAACGGTGCCGAAACGGTCAGTACCGTTCGTCATCACCGAGGGCAATGTGGTGCCGTACATCCCCAAGATTGTTGTCACCGGCCCGGCACAGTCCGGGAAGTCTACATTTATCACCAGCGCTTCTGATTTCGGTGTATCTATCGACCGCCGGGGCACAACGGGAGACCCGACCACGGTCGCCATGGACTTTGGCTGGCTGAGCTGGAAGGACTTTGATATAACACTCTACGGCACACCCGGAGAACCACGGTTTGACCCCATTGTCCCCAACCTGCTCAACCATGCGATGGGCGTAATCCTTGTTGTCGATGCGACAAAACCGCAGGCACTGGAACGGGCCCGGTACCACATCCAGCTGATCAAGGAAAAACACCTACCGATGGTAGTAGCCGCCAATAAAGCAGACCTCCCAAAAACCATGAGCGACAGTCAAATACGCAAAGAGTTACAGCTCGGTGAAGATATACCAATCTTCTTCATTTCAGCGACGCGAAAATCGGATGTGCGTCTCGTCCTCGAATCGCTCATTAACTTCATAACAAAATTCACGTACTGATCACGGGTGCACGGTCCGCGGGATACCGGAAATTCTCCAAAATTGGGTACATGCAGTATGCTGACATTTGTCGGGCTCGGTCTCTTTGATAAAAATGACGTTTCAGAAAAAGGGCGGGCAATTATTGCCGGAGCAGATGCTGTGTATCTTGAATGGTATACCTCGCGGCTGATGGGCTCATCCCATGATGAACTCGAACAGTATTATCACAGGAAGATACACCTGCTTTCCCGGGAGGACGTTGAAGTAAACCCCGAAGAGTTATTGCTCCGGGCAGAGTCTGCCAGCGTAGCATTTCTCACGGCAGGAGATCCCATGGTTTCCACAACCCATGTCGACCTCCGGATACGCGCTGCAGAACGGGGGATCAGGACATCGATCATCCATGGGGCTTCGATCTCAAGTGCGATCTGCGGGCTTGCCGGTCTCCAGAATTACCGGTTCGGAAAATCCTGCTCACTCCCCTTCCCACAAAAAAACTGGTCTCCCCCAAGTACTGTTGAGGTCATTGGCGTGAACCTTGCCCAGAACCTCCACACCCTTGTCTATCTCGATATCCAAGATGACCGGCACATGACGGTCCACGAAGCAGTCGACCTGCTCGAAGCGATGGCCGCGAAAAAAAAGATGCCCATCCCCCTCTACGTGGGCATAGCCCGGGCGGGTTCCGATCACCCCGTTATTGGTGCCGGTCCCGCAGACCGGATCAAGGCCGTCGACTTCGGACCTCCACTCCACATCCTGATCGTTCCTGCTCACCTGCATGACATGGAAAAAAAGTACCTTGAGGTGTTTGCCGGACTATGAGGGTTGCAGACTGCGGGCATCTTCTTTTGGGACACGTAAGTTCTTCCCATATCACCGCACCGGAAAAAACATCCCTTCACGCAACCGCAGAGGATATCCTTGAGATGGTTACCGCATACCTCCACGACGGGAACACCTTCCTTTCCCAGGGAGACTGGGTGAATGCCCTTGCTGCATTCTGTTACGGGTACGGGTGGCTCCATTTCGGCGCAACAACAGGGTATTTTGAGATGCAGTCAGTGTTCTGCCCGGTCAGCACCCCGTTTGAACGGGCGCCCGTATCACTGTGCGGGAAACTGGAAGAGAAGACCGGACGGTACGCACGCCTGCTGGACACTGCCCGGTCAGCGGTTATTGCCTCCCCGGCGCAGGGAACCGTCATGCACACCGCCGCAGAACGTGTCCTTGCCATTACAGCCGTGTATGCCCGGCAGGGCGATGTATTCCGGTTGCTGGGGCAGCCCCAGGACGCCCTTGCCTGTTTCAGCTACGGGCACGGCTGGCTTGATGCTGCGGTCCGGTCAGGAATTTTTTCTCTGGTTTCTGACCGCGACCTGTTCACGGTATAACCTGCCTGACGGTTCCTTATCATACCAACCATACAAGCGTTTATACTTTGTTTTCTAACCTCTAACGATACAAACCAGCATCAATACCAAGAACGTTCCGGTGATACAATTGGACAGGTCAACAGGGAAATGGCTCCTGATATCGGTTGCATTCTCCCTCATCGTGCTTGCGGTTGTCCTGCTCTTTACCATCAACGACCAGACCCTTGCCTCGTTACAGAAGATCAACCCCATCTTTTTGGTACTGGCATTTGTTGCCCATATTTTTACCCTGTGCTTCTGGGCATGGCGCGTGCAGCTGATGACCCGTTCGCTGGGATACCGCATCGGGTTTTTTTATTCCCTCAACCTTGTCTTTGCCAACCTGCTCGCGGCTGCGGTGACACCTGCACAGGCAGGGGGGGAGCCGGTGCGGATCCACGAGCTCTATAAGGCAGATGTTCCTCTCGGTGATGCAACTGCGATCGTGATCATGGAGCGGGTGCTGGACGGGGTCGTGCTCGTGATCCTTGCCGCATTCGCCATGCTCGCCCTTGACCGTGAATGGAAGAGCCTTGGCGCTACATCCGGCCTTATCATGTACATCACCCTCATCTTCATTGCCGGCTGTTTGGTCCTGTTCATTGTTTTTGCCACCCGGCCCCAGATCCTCAAACGTGCAATGGTTTGGGGGGCAAAGTTTTTCACAAAACACTGGGAACCTGCCCGTTTCGAAGAGCTTGTTGTCCAAATCGACAAGGAGGTTGACAACTTTCACGGGGCACTCAAAAAGTTTGTCCATAGTGCAAAAGGGGGGCTTTTGTGGGGCATGTTCTTTACATTACTCTACTGGGTCTCCGAGTGCGTGACTGCATCGCTCATCCTTGTCGGGCTGGGGCAGCCTCCGCTCTTCTTTGAGTCGTTTGTCATCAACCTGATCCTCGCCATCCTGATGATGCTCCCGCTCACCCCGGGGAGTTCCGGTATTGCGGAAGTCGGCGCGACCTCAATGTATGCCCTCTTCATCCCGTCTGCAATCCTTGGAATTTTTGTCGTGATCTGGCGGCTTGTCCTCTATTACTTCAATATTGCGCTGGGCATTATCTCAAGCATCCTCATCGTCCGCAGGGAAGCAACGGCGGGAAAACCTCCCCTCTGAATACACCTCAACCATTATCAGGGTGCGGGATGATATCTATCTCACCTATGACACCCGTTCCCTGCACGGTCAGAGGAGTTTTTGTTGTCGAGAACCCGTCAGGCACTGTCCCTGTGGTGGTGCTTTCGGATGGCAACGGACTCCTGCTGCCGATCTTTGTCGGCATCTGGGAAGCGGTGTCTATCAAAAGTGCCATAAACAAAGAGGTGCTCCCCCGCCCGTTCACCCATGACCTCTTTGTAGAGACGTTGGGAAAATTTGGGATCACGATGCAGTCGCTCCAGATCGACACCGTTCTGGAGGGCGTATATTATGCGCAGCTCATTCTTTCTTTGGGGACAAAAGAAGTGCAGGTTGACTGCCGCCCCAGTGACGGCATCGCGCTTGCCCTTCGGGGAAATGCGCCCATCTATGCTGACGAGAGCGTGCTCACCAGCGCGGGGCAGCAGGAGAATGACCTGCCACCGATGACGGATCTTGCAGCGTTCTTACAAAAATAACAGCGGGACTATTTTCTCCGGTGCTCAAGCTCACAAAAAACATCGGCAAGGTCAATGTCCGCTGCACGGAGCGCAACCAGCATGTGGAATAGAAGGTCTGCTGCTTCTTTTTCGGTACGTTCAGGTATACCGTTTTTTACCGCAAGGATGAACTCGGTTGCCTCCTCGCCGACCTTTTCCAGTGCCCGGTCAATCCCTTTTTCATCGCTCAGCAGCCGGCTCGTGTAGGACTGCTCTGACGGGTGTTCTGCCCGCTCGTTGATCACATCCCAGATCTCTGCGATGATGGACGGATCGATCGTTTTTTTCATGCTTCCACCGGTGCAAGCAGCACCTCACCTACTTCAACCCCAAAGAACCTGCGGCACAGGACACGTGCTTTTTCAATATTGCACCCGCCTTTCCCGATTGCAATCCCGAGATCATTTTTCTTTTTCAAAAGCACATGAACCGGGCCGTTTTCAGGGGTCCGTTCGATCCTGGCAACTTCCGCGGGTTTGAAAATATTTGCAATAAACGTGTCGGGTGCCTCATCATATTCCACCATCTCGATCCTTTTACCAAGCACGTTCTGCAGCCGTTTGATGTTCTCACCTTTCTTCCCGATTGCAAGCCCCATATCACCCTGCCGGATCACGTAGATGACCCTCTCGAACCTGTCATCAATTACGCAGTCAAGCGCGGTGGATTTGGTGAGGATCCTCAATTCCTCAATATACCTGCGCTCCTTAAAGCCGATATTGCGCTCCATCTGTTGATCATTCCTATGGTATCCGCGAATCTTTATGGGATATTCGATACTTAGTCTGGCTGGAATTATTGCCGGATATACCCGGACTCCATCACGGTTGATTTAAGAAATGATCACACGCTGCTTGGGTAAAAGCATTGTGAAAAGAGATTGGGGGATTATCGGAACAGGTAGTTGACAGAGACGGTTGCACTAACCGTCACGTCCCCCACTTGGACAGGTGTAGGCACGGCAGCCTTCATCATATCACTTGCCACGTAGTTCTCGTACAGCACGGGGGTATACCCGCTGCCGATATCGACATCCCTGACCATG
>JAPKXV010000209.1:9875-10281 GCA_026394635.1 Methanoregula sp.
ATGCAACAGTATCGGCATCCAGGCGGGCCCGGGCAACCGCCTTTTTCAGGGCTTCGCTGCGAAGCACCTGCGCCTGCTCGTCCGAGAGCATGAACTGGATGGAACTTGCCTGGTTGATGCCGTTTGCTACCCCGATATCGATGACCTCGCCGGTCCGGCTGACATCATGGAGCGTAACGGTCACGGTATTTGTGACGCGGTACGACCGGATCTTCTGGCCATTTTGCGATTTGACAATGTCATCATAGACAGGGTAGATGCTATAACCCGTTGTCCTGAGCGCATCTGCAGGGATACCGGCTGCGGCAAGGGAATCGATCACCTGTTTCATAGTCGAACGCGGCGAAGGCGTTGAAGTTAAATACCTTTATGGCCTGATGGGTTGCCGTGGCGGCGGGACCGGTCG
>JAPKXV010000110.1 GCA_026394635.1 Methanoregula sp.
AGAGACTGCTCGATCCGCAGAATCCCTTAAAATTCATCTTCTCGCATTCCGCACTCCGCGAAGGTTGGGACAATCCCAACGTCTTCCAGATCTGTACTCTCAATGAAACGGTTTCATCCCTCAAAAAGCGGCAGGAGATTGGCAGGGGGCTGAGGCTGCCAGTGAACAAAAACGGCGACCGGGTCTTCAGTGCCGACATAAACAATCTCGTGGTTGTAGCGAACGAGAGTTACACAGACTTTGTCGCTGCCCTCCAGCACGAGTTTGAAGAAGAGGGCATCGTATTTGGACGCCTTCCCGTTGAGGCATTCCAAAGCATCAGAATCGGCAAACCCGGTAAGGAAAGACCCCTCACGACAGACGAAACAGAAGAACTCCGGGATCATCTCAAGGAAAACGGGTGGATCGATGATGACGGTCGGATCAATGAGACATTTACACAGGCAGTCGATGATCACACGTTCAATGTTCCGGAACGAATCAGATCCGGGACTGGACAGATCATCGATGTCATCGATCGGCACAAAATCGAAAATCACGTCACTAAGTACAGTCTGAAGAAAAGCAAAGTCAGAGAAGATGTGCTGCTCGATCCGGAATTTGAAAAGTTCTGGAACGCCATCAGCCAGAAAACCATTTATTCGGTCAATTACAACACCGACGACCTCATAAAAGGGACAGCTTCCGCGATAAAAAAGATGGAAAAAATCGAACCGCTGAAAATTACCACCAAGATCGCCGATATCTCAATCGAGACCAGTGGGATCACAGCACAGGAAGTCAGAACGCCCGATCACGAGTATTTCACACAGAGAACCCATGTCCCGGATATTCTCTCGTATATCCAAAGCAGAGTTGAATTGACCCGGCATACCATTTTTGAAATCCTCAAAAAATCCAGACGCCTCGACGATTTTATCAAAAATCCCCAGCAGTTCATGGACGCATCGGTGAAGTGCATACAGGATGAACTGCACCGGATAATCATCGAAGGTATTCAATACGAACGATTGAATGAGATCGCATATGAGATGAGCCGATTCAGAACCGAGGATCATGAGAAAGAATTCATCAACGACCGTATTGTTTCGACAAAGAAATCGCTCTATGATTACATCGCGTATGATTCAATCATCGAAAAGAAGTTTGCCGATCACCTGGAGTCCTTAAAAGACATCAAGTATTTCATCAAATTGCCGGCGTGGTTCAAAGTTCCGACTCCTGTTGGACAGTATAATCCGGACTGGGCTATCCTGAAGCAAAATGGGGATATTGTCTACATGATTAAGGAAACGAAGGGTGCGAAAGATGCCCTTGGACTTAGAGGACTTGAAAAAGCCAAGACCGAATGTGGTGAGAGACACTTCGAAGCCATTGGAATTGATTATCAGGTAGTGACCGGTATTGAGGATGCAAGGCTGTAGGGATCGTGCATTTCACAATCCAGTAAAACAATATTTCACCGACCTTTGCGATTCGTATCCTATCGAGTGTCTCGCATTCATCATTCCGTGCGCATTTCCGACCATTAACAACGTGCCCCATTGATCCGCAAAGCAGGTGATCGTCTACTCAGTGCGTAGACAATTATCGTGACACTGTCGCAACAATTTCCCAGACACCCTCTGGGCAATTCCCGGCAAAACTCCTCATCGGTGAAACACCAATTGTGCAGACACTGTCTGCCCAATTTCAAACGCCCTGAAGCAATCTGCACGCGATTATTTCCCTGGCATCCCCTACCCCATCTCACCGTGCATTTCCATCATTTTCATCCTCACCCCCCCACGCTCCATTCACCAATCAAACAACAATTCAAACACCATTTCGCGTTTCCCGTTATTATTCAGCCAGAAGCATCCCCTCACACGACGTATAATAGAATGTCAAAGGGCGCCCCAAGACACAAAAAAAAAACAAAAAGGATGAAACAAAA
>JAPKXV010000326.1 GCA_026394635.1 Methanoregula sp.
TATTATCGCCCCGGCGCTCCTGTTCGGGGCTGTCACGTTCTGCATCTCATTTTTTGGGGTCCTCCTCGGCAGGCGACTCGGGTGTATTTTCGGACGCCGTATCGAACTGCTGGGAGGCATCATCCTGATTGGCATCGGGGTTAAGATTTTATTTGAACATATGACATAACCCGATCTTCCCGGACCGGATCTTTTATCGGTGATCAGGCTTTTATTTCGAACGCCGGTTTTTCTATTCTGACCTGAAAAGGGATCCGTAAAATCCTGATTTCTGCAGGTTTTTTTGGGTTCCAATACATCCATATTTCCGGGAGCTGGTATGCGAACCCGATACATCTGTCCTTACCTGTGTCGCTTTTGATCTCCTACAGGCATTCATTTCCTGCACCATAGAAATGATTATCTGAAAATCCTCGCCTATTCTCTAAAGGAAAAAGTTGAGGTTTTTTATGGACCGTTTCATCTGTACGATCTGCGGGCATGTGTACGATCCGGCACATGGCGAGCCCGGGCAGAATATTCCGGCAGGGACTTCCTTTGAGACACTCCCGCCGGACTGGGAATGTCCGGTCTGCTTATCAGGAAAAGACAAATTCGAGAAGGTATAAGAGAGATCATTATGGTTGCACGCGAGGTTTGTTCCGGGATTTTCTGGGTGGGCGCAATCGATTGGGACCGGCGGCTCTTTGATGAGCTGATCCCGCTTCCCAACGGTACGAGCTACAACTCCTACCTGATCCGGGGAAGTGAGAAGACTGCCCTTATCGATACGGTTGACCCGACCAAGGAGTACGAGCTGATCAGCAATCTGGTCAGGCAGGGAGTCGAACGGATCGATTATGTCATCGTGAACCATGCGGAACAGGACCATTCCGGATCGCTGCCGATGATCTTAGAGTTCTTTCCGGATGCGGTTGTGGTCACCAATGAAAAATGCAGGGACCTCCTTGTTGCCCTGCTCCACGTGCCTTCGGAGAGGATCAAGGTCGTCATTGACCGGGAGACCCTCTCTCTCGGTGACCGGACCCTTGAGTTTCTCCTGACACCGTGGACGCACTGGCCCGAGACCCAGGTCACCTTCCTGCGGGAAGACCGGATCCTTTTCTCCTGCGATCTCTTTGGCTCGCACAGTGCATCGAGCGACCTGTTTATGCAGGATGAACGGGCAACGTACCTGTCTGCAAAGCGATACTATGCAGAGATTATGATGCCGTTTCGCGGGAATATCAGGGGGCACCTTGAAAAAGTCCGGGCGCTTCCCGTTGCCATGATCGCACCCAGCCACGGACCTATTTACCGCAACCCCGCGTTTATCCTCGATGCATATGCAGACTGGACCTCGGATGCGGTGAAGAACGAGGTCGTGATCCCGTATATCTCGATGCACGGAAGTACGTTAAAAATGGTCGAACAGCTCACGGAAGCGCTGATGGTGCGCGGTATCACGGTAAAACCCTTTAATCTTGCGAGAACAGATGTGGGCGAACTTGCCGTGTCGCTTGTCGATACTGCGACAGTCGTGATTGCAACGCCCACGGTATTGTTTGGCCCGCACCCGCAGGTAGTCTATGCCACGTACCTTGCAAACCTTCTCAAACCAAAGATGCGGTTTGCTTCGGTAATCGGCTCGTATGGGTGGGGAGGCAAAGCGGTTGAGGGGATTGTCAAACTGCTGGATCACGTCAAGGTTGAGGTACTTGAACCGGTCATCGTGAAAGGACTTCCTGACGAGGCGTCGATGCGGGGGCTTGACCGGCTCGCGGACGATATCTTAAAGAAACATAAGGAAATCAATATCGTATAAACAGGAGGGATATGTATGACAA
>JAPKXV010000053.1 GCA_026394635.1 Methanoregula sp.
CGATTCAGCAACTCCAGTTCGCAACGAACCTTTCCTACAATGCCATCTACCGGGCCCTTCATGGTTACCAGAGCCGGGGGCAGACCTATTCGGGCCTCCTCGACAAATGTCCTGCAATCGGTTACACCGACCGGACTATTGTGTGTGATGATGCTGACGGTCGGAGTGTGCGTCGGAGGTCCCATGCGTACCTGTTCACCCTTGCCACCTACCGTATCTGGTGTACCGGTGGGGCGGTATGGCTGCGACCGGACAGCAACAACCATGATGACAAAAACAATGATGAAACTTGCAACATTGCGGAGACTTTCAGCACGATTGCGGAAAATTCCGCAAGTCTCGCAAATGATGATACGGGGGATGAAACCCAAAATGCAGCCAGTATAATAAATACTGATCTTAGTAGTAGTAGTTCTTGCAGCAAATCCCGGATCACAGGGCCCCCTGTACCATGCATAACAACAGGTACTGTTTGTCACCGTGAGACTGGATTTGCTGCAAATGATGAAACTGTTTTTGATAATCTTCTTCAAATCAATCCAATTCTCGGAAAAGTTGCCGATACCCCTGCGATTAAAAATGCGGCCAAAAATATTCTGCTGCAAACTGCTGCAAACCAGGGGGGTTTTCCGCACGTCTCGTTCCTGGATTTCAAACCCATCGGTTGCCATGACAACCGTACTACATGTGTTTCCTGTGGACGCAAGGGTGTAGATTATATCGAGAAAGTTACGCCGGCACGGGAGTCCAGGAAGGATAAGCTGGCGGTACGGATCTGTAAGAAATGTTTTGAGGTGGCCACACGGAAGGAGCAGACCAGGGCCCCGCCTCTCCCCGGGACTATCGTTCTCAGCCGGATGGTGAGGATATCGAAAGACATCGGTCGCTGCACAGTGTGCAATCTCGGGAAAGCGATGTTCATCGACAAGGAAGCAACGGTACATCTTTGCCAGCAATGTTATGAACGTGAAGCCCGGGCTGTCGGCCCGGTGAAAGGCGGTGCCGGGCCATGACCGACCGCTACCACCGGGAGATCGACTGCGTTGTCGGTCGGTGGACGCGGCAGCACTTCGGGAAACGGAAACGTCCCGGGTCATGCCAGGTATGCAACGGGACCGGTCGCATGGGGGTGGTCCCATGACCCCGGAAGAAGTCAAGCAACACCTTCCGGTGTTCCTCGCTGACAAAACATTCGCTGCCCGTGATGATATTTTATGGGGGATTATGGTCCTTGCGGGTGTGCAGATCACGGCCCGACAAGTAACCTCCGGGGTGTACAGCAAGGAGAAATTATGGATTACCCGGTACATGAAACGCGATGAGTTATGGGAACCTGCCGGGTCCTCATCGAGCCCGAGGTGGAAGAGAAAATGACAACGGTGACGGTAACGATCAGCACGGCTATCAAGATTGTAAAGGCCCGGAACGCCGCTATCCCTAGGTGGAAAGTATGGCGGGAACGTAACCACGCCGCCTATCTTCTGCGGAAAAAGGCTTACCGGGAGCGGAATCGTGAAATTATCCAGCAAAAAGATCGGGAAATGAAGCGGCTGAAAGGAGGGCTAAACCAGCCTCAAAAACGCACAACGGCGGGCGATGTCTAAGGGGGTGGCCTGATGGTACCCCTTTTAACGGCTCGTTTCCGCTTTACGGCCAATTTTCTGATTATCAGGGAATTCGCCTGATGAAGTTTCCAATGGTATCCCGTGGACCCGCACTTCCAAATTGGAAGACTGATGCGGTGCATGCTGAACCGTTTGAGAAAGCATGCTTGATTGAGATATGTAAAGACAGGCTGGAGATCCATTCTGACCTTGACGAACGGGGCTTTCTCCTGCTCAATGAGGATATTGACGCGGTACTCGGCGGGGATAAAAGGGATATCCGGCTGCTCGATGCCGGGGACCTGGCCCATGTCCGCCCGGTTACCGACCTCAGGCCGGGCGTTGAATATTGCGATTTCACCGTATTATTATACGATACCACCCGACCAGGTGTCGGGCTTTGCGTCGGGGGCACTTTCACCTCTCCTTGCAGTTCTTTACTTGCTATTTTTTCAGGATTCTGCACTGAAAGCAGCCACTTCTACCGCCGCTATATGGGTGACTTTGTGATTCTCACAAAAACCCACAGGCAGTTACGCCCCGCAGTCCGCCGAGTCCACAAGGAGATCGCAGCGCTTGGTCTGCGTGTCCATGTGAAGAAACGGTTCATCGGGCGGACAACCGCGGGCTGTGACCTACATGGTTACCGCCTGCACCCCGTCCGAAGACTGCGCACCCCAGCCGAAAGTGTGCGCCGACCGAAAAGATACGTACCCGTCGGCTTTACGAGCAAGGGGTTCACAAAGATGATGCTCTGGCAAGTATTTGACCCGATGGTGCAACTGGCTGTGGGACAGGGTTTACGGACGCGTGAGCAGAAAACGTGGGGTCAGGCGGTTTTGGGTGTGAACACTCATGAGCTTTAATATTTTAGATTTAGACACCGTTGGTTCAACATCTCTGGTCACTGACCGGCGGAAATAAAACAACGGGGTCCGATAATAAAAGAACGAATGTGTTGACACACTAATCGGGTCAACTAGATGATACTGTATAGCATTCCGTGCATTCTGTTGGTTGAGCGATGCAGAAACCGTGTTTACCAGTGGGTAAACCTTCAACAACCACGCTTTTACAGGCACTCAACACGTTTTCCTCGTTTTTGCTTCTTATCAAAATTGTTAATTGCGGCTTTATCCATGTTTTTGCTTGAGACACAATCCCTCTTTGTTCTACCATTATTTATATCTCCAATCATCTATCACCTTCTCTCCGTTAATAGCCTATTGCAGTGAATTCCAAAACCTGCTTCTGTTCATGCATCCGAATCAATCTATTGTCGATCTTTCCTTGACGGCTCGTGATGAAAAAGATCGGATTCTATTCCTATGCCCAAAATACGAGTGCCACTATGCAGGTATTGATGCCACTCCATGCGATTGTGCAGATGGATGAGACGTGAGTTTAGTATTGCCCCCTAATATTTAACGCCTCGTCTTTCATAAACAGGCTATTAAAATGACTAAATATTCACGGCACGACGAATCCGTGCTCCATCATGCCACCTCGAAGAATAATTCGTTGCGGACAACCTTCCCAGCACATATCGTTAATCAGTTCGATCAGAAAACGGGAGACAAATTAAGTTGGCGTCTTGAAAATGGGACCTGGCCCATGTCCGTCCGGTTATTTCAATCGGGGAGGGCGTTGAATATTGCTATTTCACCGTATTGTTATCCGGTTCCTTTGCGTTCGGTGTCACCATTGCACCATTCGTATTACCATACGTTACCAATTTTTCTGTCTTCACACATAGCCCGGTCAGTCACGAAATACCGGATGCCTCAAATGAAGTCGTGATATCCTCTTCGGTAACCGAGGAACGTCCATACCGTTCCGCGGACATCACGCTCCGCTTCACAAGGTCTATTCCTACCCGCATATCCCCACACTTCACAAGGTGACGGATAAGAAATGTGAACACTTCGTCAGATATGACACCCGGGTTAAGCCCGGCCTGGACCCGGTCGTGGAGGATCTCACGGACCTGCCTCTTTTTGTATTGCGGGAAATAGACTTCGCTGGTCCGGAGGACAGAGCTGATGCAGGAATCAGGGGCCTGGCTTCGGTCAACATTCAATGTGCTCATCATCAGGAGGAAAACCACTCTCGCTTTCGGGTATTCCTTAAAGAGACTAATGAGTGGGCAGATAATATTTTTGAGGAGATATCCTGGCAGGAGGGCGTCCGCATTATCAAAACATACCAGAAGGACC
>JAPKXV010000017.1 GCA_026394635.1 Methanoregula sp.
CGACACCACCCTTTGCAAACGATGATTCTCCAGGCGCTCGGGGATCCGGAAAGTAATATCAAGCCGGACTTTTACGAGGCTGATATCCGGGATATTGTGCTACTGTTGTCTACGGATGGGTTGCATGATAGTGTGGACACGGAGACGATCGGGGAGATTGTCCAAGGTCATGAGGGGGATTTGTCTGCAGTGTGTGATTTGCTTATTGACAAGGCGCTTGAATGCGGGAGCGAGGATAACGTGACGGTTGAGGTGAGAATGGAGAAATACATGAATTTTCTCCTTAATCCCATGAGGTTCAGCAAGAAAACATAAAAAAATACTAGGTTATCAGTTTTTTATGGGGACACTCCAGGAGTAGAAATATCGGAAAAACACCACAGGATAAGGTAAAATGATCAATCACTCAAAATTATATATTAATGATTACTCTCTAAAGACCTTCCTGAAAGTTAAAAGAATAGGTTTTTATTTTTCCCATTAGACACATTCAATGATCCGAGGTATGTATGCACCATTTTATCTCATATTCAACCGCTGATGCACAAGATTTTGCCTTCAGACTTGCAGACTCGCTTGTCGCCAGCCACCCTACAATATCTATCTGGATAGATAGGCAGAATATACACGTTGGAAAATGGGATGAGCAGATAGACCAAGCAATCAGCTCCTGCGAAAGCCTGATCTTTATCATGACGCGGGATAGTGTTGAATCTCCTGTGTGTAAGAATGAATGGAGACAAGCATTAACGTATAAAAAACCTATCATCCCTCTCTTGCTTCACGCTGATGCAAAACTTCCATTCAGACTTAATTCATGGAATTATGTGGACTTTACTCAGCAATTCGATGTCGGCCTCGCCGAACTTCGGAAGCATTTACAATGTCGGCAGATTGGAAAAAATCAAGGATGGAATTAAAAAAGAGCGAGAACCTCTCAAGCAGAGGAAAGGTATGGGCAGGACCAGATTTTTAAATCCGCCACCATTGTCAGCTCCTATATTTTTCCAGGACCGTGTTATGGAAACCGGCATTATTTCTGATTTTCTCAAAAATGATTCCCGTCGCATGATTACTCTTGTCGGTCGCGGGGGTATCGGGAAGACCGGTATGGTCTGCCGCCTGCTGAAATCTCTTGAGACGGGTCTTCTCCCTGATGATCGTGGCAGGTTCCCCGTCAGGGGCATCATTTACCTGAGTGGAATTACCCCGCATAAAATTGGATTTGCCAATATTTTTGGCGACCTGTGTAAGCTGCTCCCTCCTAAAACTGCATCCCGATATGATCAAATCTACAAAGATGAGCAGCCGGTCCGGATCAAGATGTTCTCCCTGCTGGAAGAATTTCAGGATGAACCGGTTATCATTCTGCTTGATAATCTGGAGGATCTGATTAATCCGGAAACGTTTTCCTTAATCCAGGAAGATTTGCGTGAGGCATTAAAAGCGTTACTCGAAGCACCCCATCACGCAGTCAAGATAATTATCACGACCAGGATTCCTCCTATGGATATCTTACAAATCCATCCGGAACGACTACAAACACTTCAGCTTGATGGAGACCTGGGTTCACCGTATGCAGAAAATATCCTTCGGGAACTGGATGCTGATGGTACTTGTGGCCTGAAATATGCCCCGGAACCGGTCCTCAACAAAATCCGTGAATATACACGGGGATTCCCGCGTGCCCTTGAACACGTTTATGGATCTCTTGCTTATGATCGAAGTACGACTCTCGATGAACTGCTCTCAAAGATCCAAAATGCCCCTGATCAGGATATTGTTGAGGTCATGGTTGGTGAAACATTCAACCGTCTTGACAAGAACGCACAGATGGTGATAGAAGCACTCGCCATTTATGGAAGTCCCGTTCCCCCGGTTGCCGTGGATTTTTTACTTCAACCCTATATCAAGACTACGGACTCTCTTCCGATACTGAAACGGCTGGTGAACATAC
>JAPKXV010000048.1 GCA_026394635.1 Methanoregula sp.
GCTCCACCTCAGCAATCATAATCCCGGAAGGCAGGGTATCAGAAAAAACAAAGAGATCGAGATCACTTTCGTCAGTATTAGTCCCATCAGCCCAGCTCCCATATATTCCAACACCACGCGACCATGACGGTTTTTTGAATACGGTTGAAACCCGGGTCTACATTCAGGAGACGTTTTACCGCTGAAGTCAGCGGGCACATCTTCAGCTGATACTTCCGGTTGATTCGTTCAAGTAAGCCTTCATGTTCGAGCAACGCGAGATACTGGGAGACTAACCCTTTTGACAATCCTGTCCTGATTGTGACCTGCTGCACGGTGCAGACGGGCAATGAAAGGGTGGTCCGGAGCAATTTTATTCGTTCCTTCGTCCGGAAGAGGGCGGAGAGATCATGCAGGCGTTCATTCATAGTACATGAACAATATGATCCCCGTTTCATGAACAAAATGTTTGCGGTTCGTGAACATGAATATACCGATGGAAATCATTGACTTCGAAATTTGGACGCTCTTTTTGCCCCCGTGCCAGGTGGCATACTCCTGGCAGAATTTTTCGTCCGGCTGGATCACGCAGAAATCTATCGCTGATCCAGGACAGGTAGTAATCCCGGGCCCGTGGATCGGTTATATAATCAGGATATTACCTGAATATCCCTCTCGGCACCGTGATCTCAAACCGTGCACCGGTGTCCGGCACACCGTTCTCGGTGATGGTGATACCCGTGATGGCGAGAATCTCCCGCGAGAGGAACAACCCGAGCCCGGTGTTCTTTCCAAAACCCCGGGTAAAGAGTCGCTTCTTGTCCTCCATCGTAATTCCCACGCCGTCATCCTCGCAGATAATCAGAAGGCAGTCTCCTGACTCCTGGTACGAGATACGGATCGTCTTCATCCTCGTCCCCCCGTAGCGGAGGGCGTTGTCGATCAGGTTATAAAAGACCTTCTCGAAGAGGGGATCAGCGAAAATTTCAGGCGCTTCCGGGTCTGTTTTGACTACGATATCCCGCATCGGCAGCTGGGTCAGAGCCTTTGCGATAGTTGCATTTATGTTCTGCCATGCAGGTGCAGCGGCTCCCAGTTCCTGGTAATTCTTGGTAAATGTGATCTGATGCTCGATAGCATTTGCTGCAGCCTCCACGTTCCGGATGTAGACAATGAGTGACGCAGGTTTATCTATCACGTCCTTCGAAAGTTCGAGGTAACCTTTCAGCACCATCAGCTGGTTAAGGATGTCGTGCCGGGTGATGGAAGAGAGCAGGTTTAATTGTTTGTTTGCATGCCGCAATGCATCTTCAGCACGTTTGCGGTCGGTTATGTCCCGCATGATGTGGACGGCGCCGGCAAACGTACCGGAAGGATCGATAATCGGGTCTGCCGTGACTTCGAACCAGTGGTCCCCGGCGGGTATTTCTATCCTTGTGCGTGTCAGGGTCTTTTTTGCTGATATAAATGGACATTCCGGAATTGGTCCCGTTGCTTTATGCACGACCTCCCAGCAGGGTTGATCTACCAGGTCCTCATGCATCACTCCCCCCAGTATCTCCCTCATCCGGTCATTGCAGCGTTGAAGATTTTGGTTGGCGTCGATTAAACAGATGCCGTCCGATGTGGCATTGAAGGTGATCTCCCATTCATTGGCGATCCTGGTAATTTCCTGCTCTGCTTTCTTCCGGTCGGTAATGTCCTGGAAGTACCAGACCCGCCCGTAATACCTGCCATCACTCCCGATCATGGGTGCAGAGTACCGGTCGAGGGTACGCGTATCAATGAGCCGGACCTCTTCCCGGCACTTCTCCTCCCGGTTCATGTAAAGGTACCGGACACGGGTGAGGAACTCTTTTGGATTGACGAGTTTATCGAGTACCGACTGGAGGACACGTTCATCCGATCGCGATGCAATTACGTCAGGAGGAATACCCCAGATCTCAGTGAACCGGTGGTTATAACTGATGATCTTCCCCGCCTCATCGACAACGAGGATCCCTTCCGTTGTGACTTCCATCTGGCTGGAGAGGATGGCGTTCGATAGATGGAGCGCTGCCTCTGACCGCTTCCGTTCGGTGATGTCTTCAAAAACTGCTACAAAGTGCTCTTTTTCCGGCGAATATACGGAGATATGGAGCCATTTTTCTATCGGTTTGAAATCAATTTCGAACGATTCCGGTATGCCGGTCTGGGAAACCCTGCCATAAATCTCAAACAACTCCGGGAAAGACTGCCGGATTCCGGGAAACACTTCAGTAAACAGTTTCCCGGTGATGCTTTTTATGCCGGTAATCCGGTAAAAAGCCTGGTTGACATTGAGATAGATGAGGTCTTTCGGATGACCTTCGCTGTCATAGATCATCCGGCAATAGGCAAATCCATCCAGCAAATTTTCAAAGAGCATGCGGTACTTCTCTTCACTCTCCCGGAGTGCCCCTTCCATCTCACGGATGCGGAGAAATGCCCGGATCGTCTCTACGAGCTCCCCCGGGTCCACCGGGTGTACAAGATATCCGTCCGCGCCTTTGGTGAGTCCTTCTGCCCGGTCTTTCGGGCTGACATACAGGGCGGAAAGGTGAACAACGAGGATTGATGCGGTATCCGGGTCCTGTTTGATCTGTTTGCAGACTTCAAAGCCGCTGATATCGGGCAGGTTCACGTCGAGGAGTACGAGGTCCGGGTGCTGGTCTGCTACCAGACGAAGGGCGTCGGTGCCATTTACTGCTTCAATGACCTCGAACCCTGCACGGTTGAGAATCCGCGTGGTCGCATACCGTCCCGCTTCGTTGTCGTCTACATTCAGGATCCGCCAGATTCGCTTATCTGGCATTACGGTCCACTCCGCCGGTGCTCCTGACACTCATACGACCTCCGGGACCGGTACATCCCCTTCCCCCGACATACCGGGCAGTGTGAACCTGAACGTGGTGCCCGTACCAGGACCATCCGATTCTGCCCATATCTTCCCGCCGTGCACTTCGATGATCCGCCGCACAATGGTCAGCCCGATGCCGGTTCCATGCGTGGATGTATCCAGCCGCTCGAAGAGGTTGAAGATCCGTTCGAGATACGTATGATCGATACCGATGCCATTGTCCTGCACGAAAAAGACCGGTGTTTCCCCGGTATCATCAACACCAATCCTGATCACCCGGTCCGGCTGGTTAAAGGAGAACTTGATGGCGTTCTCGATGAGGTTGACCATAACCTCCCGGATACGGGCATGGTCAACGTATATGTCCGGGAGATCGGGCGCAATCTCGACCGTGACATTCCGTTCTGCAAGTGGCGCGGCAAGAAGATCGAGCGCTTCTTTAACAATCAGGTTAAACCCGATCTTTTCCGGGGGTTTGGCAATCCTTCCAATCTGGGAAAGTTCAAGGAGGTCGAGAAGGAGCGACTGCATTGTCCCGGCAGCATCCGTGATACGGTGGGCATCCGTTTTCATCTGGAGCAGATCATTTTTCGAGAGATTGTCTTCAAGGAGACCCGCAAACCACTTGATCGTGATGAGCGGGCTTCTGAGTTCGTGCGAGATCGTGTAGGTGAAGCGCTCCAGCTCGGCATTCTGATGTTCGAGTTTACAGATCAGGCGCTCTTTATTTTCTTCTGCTGCTTTGCGCCCGCTAATATCGTTAAAGAGGACACCTACTTTCCGGCTTTTTTCCCCGCCAACACGGAAAGCAAACACATCATAGTACCTCTGCATCGCAACAGCCGGGTTCTCAAAGCGAATGGATTCACCCGTTTGCGCCACGTTCCCGTAAATTTCAAACCAGTGTGAATCATGATTGGGGACCATCTCACGGATTGTCTTTCCCTGTGCCTGCCGGAGCCCCGTTTGCTTCTCGAATGCCGGATTGATTTCCAAAAAGCGGTAATCAGTCGCTTTGCCATCTGGATCATAGAGCATTTCGATCACACAAAAACCTTCATCCATCCTCTCAAACAGTGTCCGATACCGTTCCTCGCTCTGCTTAAGTGAGTCTTCAGCAATCCTGCGCTCGGTGATGTCCCGGATACTGCACTGGATGACTGACAGGTTTTGGTCAATGGAATAGACGTTGCTGATAAACTCAACTTCGATCCTCTTTCCGTCTTTTGTTTCGAGCGGGAGGTTCTCGTACCGGATATAATCAGTTTTCTGCAATTCCAAAAAGGCGCTCTTTGAAGCCAACTGATCGCTAAAAAAACCGATATCCCATAGTTTTTTCCCGATGAGTTCTTCTCTGGCATATCCGGTTAAGATTTTTATGAACGGGTTGGCGTCGATGATCTCGCTGGTATCCCGGTCCAGGATCAGGATCCCGTCCTTTGCCGATTCAAAGAGACGACGATACCGCGTCTCGGAGGTCATTATTTTCTCTTCAGCCAGTTTCTGCTCGCTGATATCAAGAAGGATCGCGATACCCCTGAACCGTTCCTCATCAAGCATGGCACCGGCAATGAGGATCGGCAGGCGTGTCCCGTCCTTGCGGATGTATTCCTTCTTGAACGGATTTGCGTTGACACCCGTTGCCTTGAGTTCCTCAACGGATCTCTCATCCAGATACCGGAATTCCGGCGGCGTCATCGATTGCCAGTCGATCCGCCCGGACACAAGATCATCACGCGTGTACCCGACCATCATCAGGAATGTGTCGTTGGCATCGGTGATCTTACCGTCCATGGTCCAATAGATAGCCCCGAACAGACCGGACTCGTTGAACCGGCTCAGGCGCTCCTCGCTCTCCTTAAGAGCCTCATTTACCTGTTTCCGGCCGGTAATGTCAATGACCGAGATCAATACTGCCGGCTCACCTTTGAACCGGAACTGGTTTCCCGTTAGGGAAACCCATTTCCCGGTGCCTTCCTTGGTGACGATTCTGAAATCATAGGGCCCGGGGGGATATTCCCCCGCTTGTCGCTGTCTGCCCCTCTCCCTGACAAGCTGCCGGAATTCCGGGGCAACGAAATCCCAGTAGCGCATGGAGTACAGCTCCTCACAGGAATACCCGGACATCAATTCACCTGCCGGATTAGAGTATACCCAGTTGTCCCCCTGGTAGATCATTATCGCAACGGGTGTTGATTCAGCAAGCGTCCTGAATTTCTCCTCGCTCTCCTGCAACGCCATTTCCGCCTTCCTTATACGGAGAAACGACCGGACCGTTGCCACCAGTTCTTCGGGTTCAATGGGATGCACGAGATACCCGTCTGCCCCGCCTTCAAGCCCCAGCACCCGGTCTTTGGAGTTCATAAACACCGCCGACAGATGCACCACGGGGATTGATGCAGTCTTTGTATTCTGCTTGAGGCGCCGGGCGACTTCTAAGCCGCTGATGTCGGGGAGGTTCACGTCAAGCAAGACGAAGTCCGGGTGCTGGTCGGTTGCCAGCGCAAGAGCGTCAGCGCCATTTGCCGCTTCGATCACGTCAAAGCCCGCGTTCTTTAAGATCCTCGTGGTCGCATACCGTCCCGCTTCGTTGTCATCCACGTTCAGGATGCGCCACATTCGTGTATCAGGCATCCCGGTTTTCCCCCCCGGCAATTTTGTCCGCTACAACTCTCTTTAAGGTCAGTATAAGGGTATCGATCACCGTGTCTCGTGACAGGTTCTCCTTTGATATGGCCGTGAGCGCCTGGTCATTGAGTGTCTTTCTCTCAGATTCGGAGAGGACCTTTGAGGTAATAATGATCACCGGAATTTTCGTGAGAGGGAGGCTTTTTTTCATCTCCAGGAGGACATCAAAACCGCTCATGCCGGGCATCATGAGGTCGAGGAAGATCAGATCGGGGTGCTCTGTTCTCGCGATTTCCAGGCCGGCCATTCCGTCTGCTGCTTCAAGAAGTGCAAACTTTGTTCCCGCAAGGAGTCCCTTCATAATGTACCGGGCAACTTCGTCATCGTCGATGACAAGGATTTTTTCAACCGGAACTGCATGGGAGAGTGTCCGAAGTTTGTTGAGGAGCACTTTCCGTTCCACAGGTTTTATGATATAATCATCCGCTCCCAGCGCGAACCCCTTCTCTTGATCATTCACCACCGACGCAATGACCACCGGAATCTCTCGTGTCGCTGAAGCGGACTTGAACCCGGTTAAAAATTTCCATGCATCTTCACCCGGGATCAAAATATCGAGCACCACTGCCATCGGTTTTACGGTCATGAGGATATGCTGTGCCTCATTGATGGTAAGTGCCGGCAGTGCCTGGAACCCTGACTGCTTCAGGAACTTCTGATAAATCAACTGCGTTGTTTCATCGTCCTCAATCACCAGCACCGTATGCTTGGTGGGATCGATAGTGACCGCAGGTTCCGTCATTGCAGATTCACGACGCTCGGTGAAATTTATAGGAATTGTTGCCGTGAACGTGGAACCGGCACCGATCGTGCTCTCCACACCCACGCTCCCGCCGAGCATCTGTGCAAGCCGTTTTGCAATCGATAACCCGAGCCCCGTGCCCTTGATCGCGCCCCGCTGTTTACGTTCCACCTGCGTATACTCTTCGAAGATCAATTCCAGGTCTTTTTTGTCGATGCCGATACCGGTATCAGCAACAGAAAAGATGACCGATCTGCCATCCCTGCTCCGTTGGGCAGAGACCCGGATCTCACCCTGGTTCGTAAACTTGATCGCATTGGAGAGGAAGTTACGGAGGATCTGTGATATTTTTCCCTCATCTGTGTAGAGGGATGGGATCCCTACAGGGTCATCGAACATGAGCCGGACTGATTCGTTCACGAGAAGCGGTTTTAACATCCCCCTGAGGGCGGAGAAGATTTCCTGGACGGAAAACTCCTTTGGGGTGACAACCGTCTTCCCTGCGTCGATCTTTGCGAGGTCTAAGAGGTCATTAACGAGGTTCGATAAATCTTCTGCTGCCTTCCGGATGAAGACCACCTGCTTCTCCTGCTCTTCGGTGAGTTCCCCGTCCGAGCGGTCGAGAAGGAGCCGGCTGATGGCGAGGGTGGAATTTAACGGCGTGCGGAACTCGTGGCTCATGTTGGAGAGGAAGTTACGGAGGCTCTGTGATATTTTTCCCTCATCTGTGTAGAGGGACGGGATCCCTACCGGGTCATCGAACATGAGCCGGACTGATTCGTTCACGA
>JAPKXV010000397.1 GCA_026394635.1 Methanoregula sp.
TCAGTTCAAATTCAGTGCTGCTCCCCTCCTCCCGGGCACGCCGGACCAGTTCCGCAATCTCCGGTATGGACAGTTCCGGGGATACGGTGAGCCGGAAGAACGTGGGTGCAAGGCTTTGCACGGTCATGTGATTGAAGATGTTGAGCCCGGCAGACCCGGCAAGCTGCATCTCCGGTAATATTCCCCGTACCGCTGCTGCCGCCCCGGTACTGTCCACCATGCACGCAGCCAGCCCCATCCTGTGGAGCAGGGGGAGGCTCTCCTGCAGCATGTCCCGTTCAGGCTTCCCGGTTATCCGCGGGAGTTTCCAGACCAGCGGTATCCTTGCCTCATTGCAGATCGCAAGGACTGCTAGGAGCTGTTCTTCGACCGGTTGAGGGCAGATCGTCCGACAGTTTGGCGATGTAACTTTCCCGGACACGGGCTCAAAGACGATGGTATCGCATCCTGCTGCACCGGCAGCCTGTGCGACCTCAACGCTGTCACAATACATGCTGAGTCCGGGGGGTTTTGGTGCATGATGCCTGCGGGGGCTGTCCGTTGTGCTGAACCGGCGTGCCAGTTCATCCATACGGGCCCGTGCCAGCCCGATTTCGGTCTCAGGGGGCCGGGACTCCCTGATGAGCGCCTCTTTTGCAGTTTCGAGGAATTCCCGGCGCATACGGTTGAGTTCTGCAACAGGTGCAAACAGCCCCCCGGCATAATCGAGGCTGAACTTGCGTACAACAAAGGGTGTCCCCCCGGTCTTTCTCATCCGGGCTTCGAACTGCGCACGGGTCAGCGGATGGGTGAGGGCAGGGGATAACCTGACGTCCGGGGAGAACAGAACCGGCACCTTCTTCTCCTCACCTGCATCGATCATGCCATCAAGTGCCACAATGCCATCTTCGCTCACCTGCACACAAAGATCGATGGGGAACGGGCGCGGGAAAAAAGATGGGGGGGTGTTCATGATGCGGTGCGCTTTTGCCGTGAGTGCAGTACTCGATGTGAGGAAGACGAGTGCGCCGCGCTGCACCGGGCGGGGCACCGTGAGCCTGATGATACCTTTTTCCTGAAGGGGCAGGGTGTTGAGCGGGAACCCGACCTCATCATCCGAATACCCGGGGTTACGGAAGACCAGTCCGTCACCGGGAGACAATTCTGCAGGCGCCGTCTGCCGGACTGTCACTTCCCTGCTCTGGGTATTGTATCCCGTAACGGTCCCGACCAGGAGCCCCCGGTTATCCGGTCGTTCCCTGCCCATCAGGGAGGAGTGCCGTTGCCCGAACAGGTATCCTGAGGTAAACCCGCGGTTGAATGCAAGTGCGAGATCCCGTATATCCGATTCCTCCGGCTTCCAGATGCCCTGTGCGATCGCATCGAGCGCCCTGCGGTATGCCGATACAACGAGGGCAACGTATTCCGGTGATTTCATCCTCCCCTCTATCTTGAGGGAGACGACGGGAGATTGTACAAGACGCTCCAGCCCGGTGTAGGTGCAGAGATCCTTTGGGGAGAGGAGGTACCGGTCGGCCAGCGGAAGGTCGATGAGGTCCACCGGGCGCCCGTAGTGGTCTGGTGTTCCGGTCACCAGTGTGTAGGGTTTCCGGCAGGGCTGGGCGCACATCCCCCGGTTCCCGCTCCTCCCGCCAATGAGCGACGAGAGGAGGCACTGCCCGGAATAACTGTAGCAGAGCGCCCCATGCGCAAATATTTCCAGTCCGATCCCGGAATGTTCTGTCGCACGGGAGATCTCAAGTATCTCTTCAAGGGAGAGCTCACGGGCGAGGACAACACGGGAAAAGCCTCGCTCTGCTGCCCAGAGCACGCCCTCTGCAGTATGCACCGTCATCTGGGTGGATGCATGGAGATGAAGTCCCGGGACAATGGCAGCAGCAAGCGCTGCAACGCCAATATCCTGTACAAGTACTGCATCCACCCCGATGGAGTAGAGCCAGACAAGGTAATCCCCCACACCAGCAAGCTCGCGGTCATGGACAAGGGTATTGACGGTGACATACACGCGGACGCCCCGAAGGTGTGCAGAGGTGACCGATTGTTCGATCTCGTCGTTTGAAAAATTCCGGGCATACTTACGCGCGCCGAACTGTCGCCCGCTCAGGTAGACTGCGTCAGCCCCGGCAGCGATCGCTGCAGAAAAAGCCTCCGGTGACCCTGCTGGAGCGAGGAGCTCCGGGAGTTTTTTTTCCTTTGGGTGCGGGGTTGTATGCGACATGTCCGGTCGGTGATTATTTTACGAGGAGGTTGAAGATGCCCGTCGAGATGAGTACCGTCACCACCGAGATGGAGCAGTACCCGGTCATGATCATGAGGATGGAAATGTCACGGCGCCAGCCAAAGGCCCATGCGATGGGCGGGCAGGCGTAAAACCCCAGGGTCATGACACAGGGCACGAGGCCGTAGATCCCGTATTTTGACAGAGGGCACGAGGCCGTAGATCCCGTATTTTGACAGTATTTTCGATTTTTTGGCCTGTGTTCCCGCAGTATCAAGGAATCGTGCGACCCGTTCCGAATGTTCCCCCATCATGTCAAAGATATCGAAGAGAAAGAGGGTCACGCCAACGGCGATGCAGATGAGCACAAAGAGGACAAAGAACGGGTGCAGTCCCATTCCGATCCCGATGGGCGCGGCACCGTACTCGATCACAAAGGTGCTGGTCATCAGGGCAAGCACCGGAGTAAACGGTTCATTGAGCACAATGGCGGGGAGGATGGGCAGGGCGATGGCGATCAGGAGCAGTTTCATTATTGCACTGGCGAGATGTTCGAAATAGTGCGTAACCGGAACGTCCTCCATAGGCCTCGTTTTATAGGATATGCAAGGAAGGGAATAAACACTATCCCCTTACGGTGAAGATGGACAGACGTACGAGCGTCCACTGGGGTATTCACTCACCGTTACCCTTGGCTGCGGGCACCGTTTTTAATAATCGCGTGCCAAGAGATCAGTACCAGCATGAGAATTGTTGCTTCGCTCACCGATCCGGCACTGGTCCCCGCAGCAGCAGCGGCAGGCGCGGATCTGGTCGAACTCCGGCTTGACCTCATGGAGGGGGACTGTGCAGAGGGCGTCCTGAAGTGCCGGCAGCAGACGCAGTTGCCCATCATCGCAACGCTGCGTTCTGCCGAGGAGGGGGGGAAGTATTTCGGGAATGCCGAAGAATGGCTCCGGGCGATCCAACCGGTCCTTCCCCATGTGGATTTTGTTGATATCGAGCAGCGGTTTTCCCTGCATGCAGACACCGTCCGGGCGCAGGACGTGACGGTCATTGCATCGTTCCACACACAGGGTATGCCCTCGCTCTTTGAACTCTTCGGGCGGGAACGAGAGCTCCGTGCGTATGGCGATATCCCCAAGATTGTCGTGACTCCCCGGCACGAGGAGGACATCATCGAGATGATCGCCTTTACCCATGCCGCAAGAAAACCGGTATGTACCGGGGTCATGGGTGAAGGGTTCCGGTACGCACGTCTTATCCTGCCGCTCTTTGGCTCAGAATTTATTTACTGTCATGCGGGGGTGCCTACCGCTGCCGGCCAGTACTCAATTGGTGAGGCGAAGGCCGCAATGGGGCTGCTGGGTGCAGGGGCAAAAAAAGAGACGTAACTTTTCAGGGAAGGTTGCAGGGTTCTTTTCATCCAGTACCTGAATTTTTTTTAAATAATACACCATGGATGGTGTGTATTTTTAGAGGGATCTATGGTCAAAATTGACTGCGCGCAAGGATTCAAGATCCCCATAAGTTGATCATAACCCATATTCAGATTCAACATCCGGATGCCAAATAAATGTGACCCGTGCCCGTGGAGGGATACATTTGCCCGTTAAACCACCCTGGTACACGTTTAACGGTGGTTCTGTAGTGTGAACGGCGTGGAGGGATCGCCGTTCTCATCTGTGTTCCACGGGAGTTCGGTGCACCTGTTGAAGAAAGAGATACCTGCCGAAATCGCGAGAACAGACGGGTTGAAATTTGCGCAGCCGAGCGCGGGGCTTTCACTGGCGTGCAACACAACAGTGATTATCTGAATAGTATATTGTAATTCATGGCAGATCCGGCAGAGCAATTTTTTAAAGAAGGGATCAATTTTGCCGAACTCGGTCAGTATGCAGAAGCGGTCGCCTCTTATGACAAAGCGCTTGCCATCAACCCAAATGATAGCGGCGCGTGGAACAACCGCGGACTCACACTCCATATTCTAGGTCAATATGCACAAGCGGTTGCCTCGTATGACAAAGCGCTTGCCCTCACCCCAGATTACATTGATGCGTGGAAAAACCGCGGAAACGCGCTTGGTAAGCTCGGACGGTATGAAGAAGCGGTTGTCTCATTTGACAAGGTGCTTGCCGTCAGCCCAGATTACTATTTAGTTTGGATGAGCCACGGACACGCGCTGGATGGACTCGGAAGATATGAAGAAGCGGTTACCTCTTTTCAAAAGGCGCTTGCCATCGACACAGAAAAACCAGATGACACCTGGGTGTGGAACTCCCGCGGAGATGCGCTTGGTAAGCTCGGACGGTATGAAGAAGCGGTTGTCTCATTTGACAAGGCGCTCTTCATCAACCCAGATGACACCAGGGCGTGGAACTCCCGCGGAGATGCACTTGGTAAGCTCGGACGGTATGAAGAAGCGGTTACCTCGTATGACAATGCGGTTAATTCGTATGAAAAGGCGCTTACCATCGACAAAGATGACCCAGATTATCCAGATTACCTAGATGACCCTCCTGGTGACGCAAAGGTATGGGCTAACCGTGGAGATGCATTACGTCAACTTGGACGGTATGAAGAAGCGGTTGACTCGTTTTACAAGGCGCTTGACATCGACCCAAATGATAGCGGTGCGTGGCTCAACCGCGGACTTGCGCTCTATATTCTTGGTGAATATGACCAAGCGCTTGCCTCTTTTGACAAAGCGCTTGTCCTCACACCAGAATGCGAAGAGGCGTGGACTAACCGCGGAGATGCGCTAGGTAAACTTGAACGGCATGCAAAAGCGGGAGCATCGTATGATATGGCACTTGCCCTCAAGCTTGCTAATCTCGGGCGGTATGCAGAAGCGATTGTCTCTTTTGACAAGGCACTTGCCATCACTCCAAATTACTCCTTTGCGTGGTACAGCCGCGGAAACGCGCTTGATAACCTCGGACAGC
>JAPKXV010000438.1:0-5247 GCA_026394635.1 Methanoregula sp.
CTACTCGAAAGCGACGTAAAGATGTGATTGTCACCGCGTGGGATGACTGAAAAAAGAATGGGTAATATGCTATTTTAACACCAGAATCAACACAAATTTTTCGACGGATTCTCTGGTGGAATACTATTCCTAAAAACATAAAGAAAAAAGTGACCGCAGATTATAGTGCGAATTTTCGCACAAGAATGTCAACATCCTGTCCTAATATCGCAACCGGGGGGTGCCGCAGCGGCGGGGGCGAAGGCGTAGCTGGAGCCCTCAAGAGCGACTGATATGTACGAATTTGATCACAGACCCAAGAAAATTTGGGTGCAAAGTTGGCATTATCCCCAAAATGAATTATTTTCTCTTTTTCCTGTTGTATGCCCACCAGCCAATGCCTGCACAGAGAAGGACGAGAAGCGCGAGCCATACGGCATATTTTACATAGAATGGCTTTTGTGATTCAGCAAGGATTCTGGCGTTCTTAATGTTTCCCTCAAGATACGGGTACTTGGGATCGAGTTCTGCCACCCGTTCGAATGCCACTATGCCTTCCCCGCATCTCCCCATCCCGCATAAGGCATACCCTTGGTTAAACCATGCCTCGGCATTCCCGGGATCGAGCGCGGTTGCCCTCTCAAAGGCGTTCAACTGTTCATGGTAGTACGCACCCGCCGTTGTTGTATCATGGAACTGGTCTTCGTACATAAATCCAAGGCTGTACAGGATCTGCCCCCGGTTTATCCACCCTTTTACGTAGGCAGGGTTTATCCGGATTGAACTGTTGGAAGCAGCCAGTGCCCCGGAATATTCTTTTGCCCGGTTGAGCGCGTCAGCCTTGCCATTCCACGCTTCAAAATACCCGGGCTCCCGCTGGATTGCCTGTTCGAACGCTCCAGCCGCCTGAGAATAATTTCCCCCATCGAGGAGAGTAACTCCCTGGTCATAGAGCGCGACGGCTTCCGGAGAATAGGCAGCCGCAGGAGGGATTACAAGAAGTGCGGAAATAAGGAATAAAAGGAACCCCGCCTTGCAATAATTATTCATGCGAACCTCGTATCAATGTTCGAACTGGCATCTGATAAAGATACCAGCGTCGCTCTTTTATCACTCAAGCACCAGGATCCTCCGCGTCAGGCTCTTGTGCACCCGCTGCTCATGGCGCTGCACGACGTCCATATGCCGGGCGGCAATTTCACTGATGTCCTTATGCGTGACGACAACCGCACGCCTTCCCTGTTTTAATACCCTGCGCAGTTCTGCAAGAGTATCATCATAGAGCCGCTCCATTGTGTCTTCCTTTTTGATGGAGACTGACTGGCCATAGGGAAAGTCAGTAACCACGGCATCCACCGAATTATCGCACAGGGGCAGGCTGGTGGCATCGGCCACCATCAGCGTGCCGGCATGAACATTCTGCCGGCTCCCGTCAATCATCAACAGATCACAATCACTTCCGATGGCATCGATCCGGAGCATTTCTGCCTCGATCAGCGTACCCCCCGTCCCGCAGAACGGGTCAAGGATGAGATCTCCGGGGTATGTACAGGATATATTGACCAGCGCCCGTGCCATCCGCGGCATCATCACCCCGGGATGGAAGAAAATCCGTTTGCCGGGATTGCGTTTGTCGTACAATCCCCGGTCGATGGTGAAGAGAAGCCTGCCAAAATAACACCGGTCTTCTGAAAGGACCGCCCGGTACTCTTCCTGGGGACTCTTGAGGTCAACGGGTCCACTGATCATCGTCCCGATAAGCTGTTCAAATTCCCGCTGGGAGCACCGGTGCACGAGCGTCGTGTTGCCGGCATGAACCTTCCGTACCCTCCCGGAAAATGGCCGGTCCGTCTCAATGGCACAGTCCCTGAGTACCTGCCGGAATGAATCGATATCAGGTGCACATTCGCCGAGATACTCGCAAACGCCGTGTGACAGCGCAAGCCGGCGGGCAACCTCAGGATCAGGACACTCTGCCACCGCCACCTGAGCCCGCTTTTCAAGGACTGTACCGACACATTCGAGTTCTGCGAAAGGGAGTGTCGGGTTTTCCCCCGAGAGCTCAAAGAGCAGCTTCATCGTTTAACGATAGGACGCAAAAGAGGAAAAAGATTGACGTATGAAAAAATTAAGGGGGCTGGATCAGGAATTATTTTCTCTCTTTTTTCTTTCCCATAAACCCGGAAAAGAAACCCTTTTTCCCGCCGTGTTTACCCTCAATGGCAAGGATCTTTTCGTACATCTCCTTTTCTTCGCTGCCAAGCTGCCGGGGGGTGACAATTTTCACCCGTATGAGCAGTTCCCCGGGATGCCCGCGGCGCTTGACACCCTCGCCCGGAACCCTGAGCGCGGTGTTAAACTGGACACCGGCAGGCACCTTCAGCTCGATATGGCGCTTGTCTATGGTCTCGATCTCAATTGTTGTACCCATCACTGCCTGTGCCGGCGAGATCTCGATCATGGTCTCAAGGGTGTCCCCGTCGCGCGTGAACCGTTCATGGGGCAGTACATACACTTCGATGAACAGGTCTCCGTTCGGGGCTCCGAAGTCCCCGGCTTCACCATATCCTTCCATCCGCAGGCGCATGCCGGTTTCCATACCGGGCGGGATATGGATGGTGACCTTTCGTTGTGCCCGGGTGTGACCGGAACCGCGGCAGTCCTTGCATAACCGCTCAGGGATCTTACCCTTGCCGCCGCACTGGGTGCAGGTGGTCATGCGGATAAACTGCCCGAAAGGAGACTGGGATGCCTGCCGCATCTGGCCGCTCCCTCCGCACCGGGGGCAGGTGTTCTGTTTTTTGGTCTCGCTGCCTGACCCGGCGCATGCGGGACACGGTTCGGTATGCATCACCGCGATGTCACGGTCCGTCCCTGCAACAGCATCCTCAAGCGGGATTGAGATGCGCGTCAGGAGGTCTGCACCCGGTTGTGATCCCGCCCTCCGGTTACCACCCCCGAAGAAGTCAAAGATGTCCCCGAACCCGGAGAAGTCGGTCGAGAACCCTCCACCATACCCTCCGCCTCCGGTGTACGACCCTTTCGAGGCATTGGTATAGGTCTCATGCCCCATGTTGTCGTACTGTGCCCGCTTCTGGGCATCGGAAAGGACGCTGTAGGCTTCGTTGATATGCTTGAACTTCTCCTCTGCCCCACGGTCTTTGCAGACATCCGGATGGAATTTGCGGGCAAGGTTGCGGTACGCCTTCTTGACTTCCTTATCATCAGCATTCCGGGGTACGCCAAGGATGTCGTAGTAATCAGAAGAGCCCATCGGGGTCACTCTTCTTTGACCTTGTAGTCTGCATTGACGACGTTGTCATCCTGTTTTTTATCCGGAGTACCGGTTTCTGATGCTCCTGCCTGCTGCTGTGCTGCCTGCTCTGCCTGTACTTTCTGGTAGAGCTTGGTCGTTGCAGCGTAGACAACTTCAGTGAGCGATTCCATCGATTTTTTTATCTCATCAAGGTTGTCATCGGAGAGCGCCTTTTTGACCGCTGCTGCACCTTCTTCGATCTTTATCTTGTCGGCAGGCTCAATTTTGTCGCCGCTCTCTTTTACCGTCTTTTCTGCGGCAAAGACTGCCATATCCGCCTGGTTGTGCAGTTCGATCTCATCGCGCTTCTTCTTGTCGTCAGCCTCGAACTTTTTGGCATCTTCGGTTGCACGCCGGATATCCTCTTCTGATAGTTTCCGGTCTCCCTTGATGGAGATCGCCTGCTGGTTACCGCTGCCAAGGTCTTTTGCTGATACGTGGATGATGCCGTTTGAATCGATATCGAAGGTCACTTCAATCTGGGGGATGCCCCGCGGTGCCGGCGGGATACCGGTGAGCTGGAACTTTCCCAGCGTGAAGTTGTCCTTTGCAAGCGCCCGCTCTCCCTGCACGACATGGATCTCGACACTGGTCTGCCCGTCAGCGGCGGTCGAAAATATCTGGCTTTTTCTTGTCGGGATTGTGGTGTTGCGTTCGATCAGTTTGGTCGCTATACCGCCAAGTGTTTCGATACCCAGCGTGAGCGGTGTGACGTCGAGCAGCACGATGTCTTTTGTCTCTCCGGTCAATACAGCACCCTGGATACCAGCACCGAGCGCGACGCACTCATCCGGGTTGATGCCCTTGTCCGGATCTTTTCCCAGAATTTTTTTGACGGTGTCCTGCACGAGCGGGGTACGGGTCTGGCCCCCGACAAGCAGCACATGGTCGATGTCTTTTGGCTCCAGCTTCGCATCAGCGAGTGCCTGTTTTACCGGCCCAACCGTGGATTCTACAAGGCTGCCGATGAGCTGCTCAAGCTTTGCCCGTGTCAGGTCGATGCTCAAAAACTTCGGGCCGCTGGAATCGGTGGTGATGTACGGGAGGTTGATGTTTGTGGACTGCCGTGACGAGAGTTCGATCTTTGCGTTCTCGGACGCGTCACGGAGGCGCTGCATCGCAAAGGGATCGTTCTTTAAGTCAATACCCTCTTTTTTCCTGAACTCCTCAACCAGATAGTCCTGGATAATTTTATCGAAGTCGTCGCCACCAAGATGGTTATTCCCTGCGGTCGATTTGACTTCAAAGACACCGTCTCCGAGCGTCAGGATCGAAACATCGAACGTTCCGCCGCCAAGATCATAAACAAGCACCGTTGCATCCTCTTCCTTGTCAATACCATAGGCAAGGGCACTTGCGGTGGGTTCGTTGATGATCCGCAGGACTTCGAGACCGGCGATCTTTCCGGCATCCTTTGTTGACGTCCGCTGCGAGTCGTTGAAATATGCAGGGACGGTGATGACGGCTTTTGAGATCTTTTCACCGAGATAGGCCTCGGCATCGATCTTCATCTTCTGGAGGATCATTGCCGAGATTTCCTGAGGTGAATAATCCTTGTCATCGACCCGGATCTTTTCGGTTGTCCCCATCTTTCGCTTGATCGACTGGAACGTGCGTTTGGGGTTACTGACAGCCTGGCGTTTTGCAAGGCTCCCGACGAGACGTTCCCCATCCTTGGTGAATGCCACAACGGACGGTGTGGTGCGCCCTCCCTCAGCATTGGGGATGACGATCGCCTTTCCGGCTTCCATGATTGACATACAGGAAAATGTCGTCCCCAGATCAATTCCCAGAACTTTTTCCTTTGCCATAGTTAATCCTCATTATTTTTTTTGTTTCCTTTTGATACTGCGACTTTTGCAAACCTGATCACTCTGTCATGCATGCGATACCCGCGGGCAGCCTCGTCGATCACGATACCTTCTTCATAATCAGAATGAACGTGCGCAATC
>JAPKXV010000438.1:5257-6061 GCA_026394635.1 Methanoregula sp.
ATCGCCTCGTGCTCTGCAGGATCGAATTTTTTTGTCAGCACTTCGATAGGGGTGATTCCGTGGCGCTGCAGTACCGCAGCGCAGAGCTCCCGTATCTGTACAAGCCCTTCACGCAGGGAGACATCATCCGAACGTGCAGCACGATCGAGGTTGTCGATAACCTCCAGCATGTCGACGGCGAAACGCTCATTTGCATAGTGCAGGATGGTTTCGCGTTCGCGTGCCGATCGTTTCCTGAAGTTGTCGAAATCTGCGGCAAGCCTCATGTACTGGTCGTTCAGCTCATCGTACCGCTTTTCCTGCTCGTCCGGCCCGGATGGTGCCTGCGCCAATTGATCAGCCCCCGGTTCAGTGCCTGCAGGAGTTTTTTCCTGCTCTGGCGCGTCGTTACGATCATCGGTCATGGTGCATCCCATTCGATGTTCTATTATCTATTGTATTGTGGTTCTATATAAATATTTACTTAATCACAAAAGATCAAGCGCCAGATTATCCTTATTTTAGTAAATGGAGGCAGAATTTGCCTATAATCGATATTTAAAATCGGTATTGCGTTCTTTATCACCACGAATTTTACCATGGCCAGAAATTTTTTCTCATGTATAGTGTTTAACACAACAATTATGACCAATCGTAGCCTCAAAAGAGGTGGAAATTGGTCTATTTAGGGATTGGCTGTGTTGACACTATTTGAGAAAATCCAAGTTGTATTAAAAATAGGGTTTTTGACTATACATTTTTATATGCAGGATTTAATCGGGGAGCCGGTTCAGGCTTTTGTAATCTACTCCAACTCCATACCTT
>JAPKXV010000084.1 GCA_026394635.1 Methanoregula sp.
ATCAGAATCTGTGCTTCTTTTGGAAAATTGTTGATATCATTCAAGGTCATGCGATTCTGCTAATTCCTCAATCAATTTGTTATCTTTGATCGAAAAAGATCCATAGAGTTTGTCCACAACTGAACCCCGATGAATTTCAATGTCAACCATCTCTCCTTCTTGAAGATCAATCGATCCGAGAGGGATGAATGAATTCTCTTTATAGACCGCTTTCACCATATCTTCCGATTCCTCTTTGTCTGGAAGGTGTAGTTTTCGTGCACATTAGATATAATCATGTTCTTTTTTATTTCTCCATTGGGATTTCAATGGTCCCTATCACATAATGGATCACAATGACCGTCACTCTTGGGAATCCAGATCATAAGAGTCTGGAATCTAAAAAAACTCATCAATAGGAACCAATATACCCGTGATTCGAGAGGGGGATCTGGAATGGAACTTTGTGTAGCGTCGACTTTCCCGCACCATTCCTTCCAAATATCCCGACAACCTCGCCGTTTCTCCATTGGGTTGGCACAAGTTCCGGGGAATTCTTATCGATCGGGATTGTCGGGTTTTGCGTCATTGCTATCCTCGCATTCTCTTAACCCAGGTTACATACTGTTTTATTCCTTCATGAACAGTAATTTTCGGCATCCACCCAAGCGACTCACGGGCTTTTCTGTTGTCTGCGAGAGTATCGCGGGTATCCCCTTTTTGCTCGGATGCGGGAACAATCTTTGCATCCTTCTGGCATTGTTGTTCCATCTCGCGTATCAGATCGTTGACCGTGATCCTGCTTCCCCCGCCAATATTGTACACGTCCCCGGAACTTCCGCGTTGGGCAGCAAGGAGATTTGCCTCGACCACATCTGCGATAAACGTAAAATCCCGGGTCTGTGTCCCATCGCCATACAACGTAAGGGCATCACCGTGGGTGATCGCCTTCACAAATTTGTTGATCGCCATATCCGGTCGCTGGCGCTGCCCATACACGGTGAAATAACGGAGCGATACTGTCGGAACACCATAGTTTTTCCAGTAGAGGTAACAAAGATGCTCTGCAGCAAGCTTCGATACACCGTAGGGAGATACCGGTTGCGGACGCATATCTTCCCGCATCGGCAAGGGTGCATCCCCGTACACGGAAGACGAAGAGGCATACACAAATTTTATCAGAGATTTATCTTTATACCATTCGAGGAGTCGCTGTGTCGCCTCGATGTTATTCCGCGTGTAGATGGCAAAGCTTGTACCCCACGATGCCCGGACACCTGCCTGTGCTGCTTCGTGAAAAATATGATCCACCTCGGGGAACGAGTCCATCTCCATGATATCATGTTCAATAAACGTGAAGCGTGGTTTTTTTAGGGCATCAGAAATATTGCTTTCCTTAATTGACCGGGCGTAATAATCAGTGAAACAATCGATCCCGATGACTTCGTACCCATCCGCAAGAAGCCGATCGATCAGATGACTTCCGATAAATCCCGCACACCCCGTAACCAGCGCCTTCATCGTTTCACCGCCCTTTTAAGAAACGCATTCAAAGGGGCTCTCATCGTCTCATCATCAAGGGCATACTCAATAATCGTCTCAATATACCCGAGCTTATCCCCGGTATCAAACCGCCTCCCTGAATAGAGGAATGCATATACATCCTCCTTCTTTATAAGAAGCCGGATGGCATCGGTGAGCTGGATCTCGCCACCGGCACCTTTGGATATCTGTCTCAGGCAGGAGAACAGTGCCGGGGTGAACACGTATCTTCCAATCGAGCCGAAATGCGAGGGAGCAGCTTCCGGGCGCGGCTTCTCGATGATATCTTCCAGCAGGAGAAGGTTCTCTCCACATTCCTTCCCTTTCACAATCCCGTATTTACTGAGGTTTTCTTTAGGAAC
>JAPKXV010000065.1 GCA_026394635.1 Methanoregula sp.
ATCCTCATCTCGACCCGCAACTCCAATGGGCAGGCAAGGCAGAGCACACATCTTTTGATATCCCTACCGTTTCCCTCCATGTCCACGAACGCATTGATCCCCGTACCATCATCAGCGCCGTAAAGAAACGGAACGGTGGCGAGCGGCAAATCTCTCTTTTCGAATTTTCCGGTGAGAATCCGCCCATACGGGAAGCCATCGAGTTCTACAAGCATAAGCACAACTGGTCCAACCGATTGATTGCGGGTGACTCGCTCCTTGTAATGAACTCCCTACTCGCGAAGGAGGGCATGGCGGGAAAAGTCCAGATGATCTATATCGATCCTCCGTATGGTATCAAGTACGGTTCCAACTTCCAGCCGTTCGTGAACAAGCGGGACGTGAAAGACGGCAAAGACGAAGACCTGACGCAGGAGCCGGAGATGATTAAGGCGTTCCGGGACACATGGGAGCTCGGTATCCACTCCTATCTCACATACCTGCGGGACCGGCTGCTGCTCGCCCGGGAACTGCTCACCGAGAGCGGCAGCGTGTTCGTTCAGATTTCGGATGAGAATGTGCACCATGTCCGGGAAATCATGGACGAAGTGTTTGGGAAGGAGAATTTCATCAGCTTGGTATCCTATGCGACTACAGGAGGTTTTGAAACCTCTGCCTTGAGTCGATTGGGGGATTACCTCGTATGGTACGGAAAATCACCAAATATTAAGTTTCGGCCTTTATTCTCTTCAAAGACTTCACATACACTTAAAAGTGGAGATTATCGATATATTGAATTGAAAAATGGTACACGAAGGGTAATGACCCAGAAAGAACGCGAAGGTGAAGATCAATTACCTGAAGGTGCCAGAATATTTCGTTATGATAATATTACAAGCCAAGGCCCATCATCATCTGATCATCCATTTGAATTTGAGGGGAAAGTGTATTACCCGCGTACCGGCAGTCATTGGAAGGCAGAATATCCAAAAGGGATGGAGCAGCTTAAAAAGGCTAATCGATTGGTTGGAAGAGAGGGTAGTCTCGCATATATTAGATATTTAGTTGATTTCCCTGTAATACAGTTGACAAATATGTGGGGAGACACATCGGTTGCAGGGCAAAAAGAGGGAAAATTATTCATTGTCCAGACAAACCCAAAGGTTATTTCTCGTTGTATCCTGATGACAACCGACCCCGGCGATCTCGTCCTTGATCCAACCTGCGGTTCCGGTACTACTGCATACGTCGCTGAGCAATGGGGACGACGCTGGATTACCTGCGATACGTCCCGCGTTGCAACCACACTCGCAAAGCAGCGACTCTTGACCTCCTTGTTCGATTACTATGAACTCCAGCATCCGGAGGAAGGGGTGAGCAGTGGATTCCAGTACAAGACTGTACCTCACGTCACACTCAAATCCATTGCCAACAATGAGTCCGCATCTACGGAAACTCTGTACGATCAGCCCACTATCGATACCTCCCGTGTCCGGGTGACCGGTCCCTTCACCGTTGAAGCAGTCCCCTCACCCACCGTCAAACCGCTCACGGAAATTGATACAGAGATCCCAGCTGACACATCAATAGCCCGCAGCGGCGAAACCCTGCGCCAGTCCGAGTGGCGCGACGAACTCCTCCGCACCGGCATCCGGGGCAAAGGCGGGCAGAAGATTGAGTTCACCCGGGTCGAACCCCTCGCGGGAACCCGCTGGCTCCATGCCGAAGCAGCGACCAAAGAGACAAACCCGCAACGAGTCGTCCTCTCCTTCGGACCCGCACACGCCCCGCCCGAACAGAAGCAGGACGCC
>JAPKXV010000398.1 GCA_026394635.1 Methanoregula sp.
ATTACCTCTGGTAATAAGAAATATTTTAAATATGCACAGAACGATATTTTGGGTATGCGCAAGTCAATCGAGCAGATCAACCAGCGGATCCGCGATGGAACTGTCCGTGTTGTAACGGCAGAAGAGATGCCGGATATCGTCGCAGAGCTTGGTGAGGAGGGGGCATTAAAGGAAGTTGATGTGGTGACTACCGGTACATTTGGCGCGATGTGTTCATCGGGGGCGTTCCTCAACTTTGGTCACGCGGAACCACCGATCCGCATGGAGCGGATCTGGCTCAACGACGTTGAAGCATACGGAGGGCTTGCGGCGGTCGATGCATATATCGGTGCAACCCAGCAGTCAACCACGCGGGAAGACCAGTACGGGGGCGCCCATGTTATCGAGGACCTGGTCTCGGGAAAAGCGGTGGAATTGCGGGCGATCTCCCGCGGCACCGACTGTTACCCGCGACGGACGATCACGACCGAACTCCTTCTGGAGCACCTGAACCAGGCAATCATGTGCAACCCGAGGAACGCGTACCAGCGGTACAATGCAGCGGTCAATACAACGGACCGGACCCTTCATACGTACATGGGGACTCTGCTCCCCTCCTGTGGTAACATCTCGTATTCCGGTGCGGGCGTGCTCAACCCGATCACAAACGACCCGAAACTCCGGTTCATCGGCAGCGGAGTACCCATCTTCCTGTGCGGCGCACCCGGTATGGTGATCGGTGAAGGTACTCAACACTCTCCTGCAGGGGGATTTGGGACGCTGATGGTTACGGGGGATCTCAAGAAAATGTCACAGGATTTCCTGCGGGCAGCGACCATGTCGGGGTATGGCGTCACGCTCTATGTAGGTCTGGGTGTGCCGATTCCGGTGGTCGATAAGGAGGTGGTGCGCGCCACTGCAGTCCGTGATGAAGACATCAGGGTTGACGTGATCGATTACGGTATCCCGAGCAGGAACCGCCCTGCCTTAAAAAGTGTGAGCTACGCAGAATTGCGCAGCGGGACAGTAAACCTGAATGGCGAAGATGTAAAAACCTCGTCCCTTTCCAGTTTCCGGAGGGCGCGGATGGTCGCAGCAACTCTCAAGGAATGGCTGGAAAAGGGAAAGATGGAACTCTGCATGCCTACCAGAGCAATCGATCCCAAAAAACAGGTGCGTCCGATGCATGAGACGGTCAAAGGACCAAGAGTGCTCGATATCATGGACCGAAAAGTCGTGAGCATCGCTGAGGATGAAGAGATAAAAACCGCTGCACAAAAACTCCTCAAAGGTGAGACCAATCATCTCCCGGTTATCAATGCAAAGGGCAGGCTTGTGGGTATTGTCACGACATTTGACATTTCAAAAGCGGTAGCTAACCCACAGAAAGCCAGACTTGTACGCGATATCATGAAAAAGAAGGTGGTTACAACAACGCCGGATGAGGCGGTCGACATCGCGGTGCGGAAACTGGAGCAGCACAACATCAGCGCGCTCCCGGTGGTTGACAAGCAGGCACATGTGGTTGCGATGCTAACGGCCATGGATCTGGGTAAGCTATTCGGGGGGAGGTGGCTGAAATGAAGTTACTTGTGAACTTTTCACGGGGAAAGGGAAGCAAACCGATCATCGCGCAGGTGGTACTCGATACCGGTGTCCTGATCAGTGTCGAGCGCGCGGTGATCGATTCATCCGAGGGAGAGGCGCTCATCGATGTTCCCGATGATGCCTGCCATCTGGTGCGCGACAGGATGGCGAGCCTTGGTGCAACGGTCAGGATCCTCGAACACGGTGTGACATTCAACGAGAGCGAGTGCGTGGACTGTGGCGCCTGCATCAGCATCTGCCCCCGCGAAGTCTTTTCGTTTGATGAAGAGTTCAGACTCCATCTTGTGGAGGAACGTTGCATTCTCTGCGGTAAGTGCGTGGATGCATGCCCGCACCATGCCCTGACCCTGCCGGTATGATCCGCGAGCGGTTCTTCTTCCGGCAGACCATCGCAACAATCCTTGCCGATCATCCGGCCCATATTACTGCGGCAAAAGAGGGTATCCTTGCAGCACGGCAGGTGCTGGAGCGCTACATCGCCCGCGACCCGTTCTTTCAATCATCCCTTGAACCGTACGAACCGGATTCGGATGATCTGGTGATTGTCCGGATGGCGGAAGCGGGAAAGAAGGCGAATGTCGGACCTATGGCAGCGGTGGCAGGGGCAATTGCATGGGCAGGTGTCGAAGCGATGGTTGCACGCGGCGCTTCATTCGGCGTTATTGACAATGGTGGTGATATCGCGCTCGTGTGTGACCGTCCTGTGCGGGTTGGTGTGCATGCAGGCACAGCGCCGATCTCTGACCAGGTCGCGTTTGTAGTACCCCCTCAAACCGGGATACTCGGGGTCTGTACTTCGTCAGCAACGGTCGGGCCATCGATCTCGTTTGGGGTTGCCGATGCAGTGACGGTCTTTGCTCACGATGTTGCGCTCGCGGATGCATGGGCAACATCTGTGTGTAACAGGATCAGGGTTGATGACACATCAGTATTCTCTGACTTAAACCCTTCCGAGGTAACAGGTGTTTTTGCAGTTCTCGGTCGCCATACCAGACAATGGGGTACCCTTCCACCACTCGTCAGTGCAACAGTTGATGAACACCTGATCAGCGCGGGTGACCGTTTATAGCGTTGATTCAATGAAGGTAAGGGCGTCCCGGTAGGCATCAGCCCCCAGAAATGTAGCAAGCGCTTTCTCACCGTCGCTGACTACCATCACGGGATGGTGTGCAATAACCCCGAAAATCAGCTCCAGAAGATCGATATCGTCCACGATGACACCCCCTTCAAGGGCTGATGCTGGTATTGAAAAGGTCAGACACAAGGAGTTCCTCGCGCACCGCCGGCGCAAGTCCATCAAGATTTTCTGCAAGCAGCCCTGTATCCTCCCCGCATTCATCTAAAAGCCGGTCAGCAATAGCAACGAGCTCGTGATAGGGCACGGTGCATGCAACCATGTGTATCATATTTCATAGGGATTCCTTTTAATGAACAGGTTTTGATCATATTCCCCGGATATCATTCAATAATAAACAATATGAGCACCAGCGGGGAATGATTACAGGTGAAAGACGAGCGCATCGACTGGCTGATCTACCACCTCATCGAGCCCCCGGGTTCGGTGACATTAGACGAACTTGTCCATAAAAGCAGTCTGGATCCTGCCACGGTTACGATGTCAGTTTTACGGCTTGAAAAGAACCTGCTTGTGGAACAATGCGAAGG
>JAPKXV010000292.1 GCA_026394635.1 Methanoregula sp.
CCGGTCCTGTGCCCTCACCTGCACCAGTCCCTCATAGTAACTGCCGCTGATCCGGTTGCACCGGTCACACGACTCCCGCTGCCATGCAACGTCTGTCTCGCACTTAGCCTCCACTTCTTTGCCATAGAGTATTCCCTTGATTAAGAGGACTGCACGCGAACGGTTGGTGCTCAGTTCATAAATCCTGGTATCGATCTGGCCTTTTTTGACATCGGGATGGAGATGGACTGCGCTCCTTGCGATTTCAGGTGCAAGAAGAGAGCGCTCGCGGTCGGTATCTGTCCAGGTATTTCCCTGCTTCAGTGCTCCACAACCCGGGCAGTGTATGCATTGCACTCGTGCATCACAGGAAAACCAGCGGGTCTTTTCCACCCTGCAGTGATCGCATAATCCCTCCATATCCGAAGGTCTCCCGCAGTTCGGGCAGAACCGGTCTTTGATACCCATAAAAGTTACAACCTGAAGATCAGCGCGTGCGGAATGCTGCCAATCATGATGCAACCGGCACGCGAAACGAGTCCCAGTTCAATTGCAATTGCTGCCGCGCGCTCACCCATGATGTTTGCATTTTCCGCAGTTTTCAATGCTTCACGGACTTCATCGGCACTCGCCCGGCGGGTCCCATAGAATGCTTCGGTGATGTGCACCTTCACATCTCCGTCGCTGATGATGGTGTTGATCAGTTCACCGTCACATACTGCCACGATGTCGCGAGTCTGGGGTGAGCGGTGGATCTTCAAAAACATTGATCACTCATTGGGAGGGTGTGATAAAAAAGGTGACCGGCATTTTAAGACAGGTTGACCGGCACTCCATACACCATTTCCACGGTCTCTGTATGGATGCGGTGGCAGTCCTCCTCGCTGATACGTCCCTGCACAAGGAGATTTTTTGTGAACCGCGGCACCGACTTGGGGCCGATCACTGCGCCCGGCCTCGTGTTCTCGTCCATATAATCACTCTCCATCGTGAAGTGCCGTTTCTCCTTACAGAGCAGGGGAATTGCCTCATGCTTTGCAATAAACGAGGGCATAAGAAGGGTATCAGGGGTGGCATAATGCTTCACGACCCGTTGTGGGTTTATTCCGGCACGTTGTGCCATATCTAAAATATCATCACACGCCCCGCTCTCAGCATGGATCTGGAGTGCGCAGTCGCATCCTTTTGCCAGCCTGAGCGCGTGATCAAGGATATCGTTGGATGCCGCCAGCATTTCGGGACTGACCTCGTAATGCGGTCTTCCGCTTTTTAGAGCGTATGCCTTCCCCTCGTTTACATAGCGCGCGGCGAGGTCAAGCCCCCCCTTCATCACCACTCCGGCGGCCTCTGTACCCAGCCGCTCCCCGAGCCGCGAGATCTCTGCGGGATGCACGCCCAGCACGGGAAAAACCGTAATCCCGAGTTCCGCTATCATCTGTCCGATACGGACCGTATCGTCAAAAACAGGAGCAAAATCAGTACCACATGACGGGTGCACTCCTCATCTGTCCGATACGGACCGTCTCGTCAAAAACAGGAGCAAAATCAGTACCACATGATGGGTGCACTCCCAGCGACCATGACGGTTTTGAGACAAGGAACAGGTGGGTGCCGCCCGCACGCTGGAATTCCTTTGCCGCCTCGATCCCCCGCCCGTTCTTCGGGTCGATGTGGATATGGTCGTCAGTGATGGGGAAGGTGTTCAATTTCACGGCATTCCACAACCTGCATGAAGGGATACCCCTGATCCGGGGAAAGGCGTGCCCTGCAGTACGCAAACCCCGCGCGTGTCACAATCTCCACATCAAACATCAGCCCCGACAGTTCGCTGTACCCGAACCGGTTCGGCAGCATAAGGTTGCGGTCAAGGTGCACGGTGATCTTCTCAACACAGGGCTGGAGTATGACACTTTTCTCCATTGCGCGTTCGACTCCTGCTGCGCTCTCCTGAGATATCGGGGTCCCAACCCACTGGTGGTACAAAGCCCCCAGTTTAATCCCTGCCTCAAAAACCGCCTGTTCCCGCTTATTTTGCATGATACCTCCTCAGATCAGCTGGATGATCCCGTTCTTGGGTTCCATCGCCTCACCATTCCGCAGCAGCATATCGATGCCCTCGCGCACCTTCTCTCGGGTAAACCCTTTCTGGGTTGCCACGTCGATCACCTGGTCGATTGCAGCGCGCTTCCCCTCACCTCCAATGTCCCGTATCGCGTCCTTGATCACCCGGACGATATCGCGTTTCTCCTTGGATATGCCGGTTGCAACCTTGTCGATGTCAAACGAGCCGGTCTTTGCATCATAGGCAATCTGGCGCAGGCATGCATCCACAATATGGATGACGCGTTCTGCATCAGACTGCTCAATGGTATTGGAGAGCCGGATCCGCGCGCTTGCCTCTCCAAGCCGGACAAGGGCTTCAAGCTGCCGTGCGGTCACCGGGACAGGCTTGTTGGGCTCTGCAATTCCCCTGAGTTTGAGGTAATAATTAACGAGGGCCTCCTTTGCTTCCGTGGAAAGAATCGGGTAACAGGACCGTTTTGCATAGGCAACATACTTGCGGAAAAGCGTAGGATCGATATCAGGTTTTACCTGGGAGAGCTGCTGGTCGATATACTCCTGGGTGACGCCGGGGATCGGTGTTTTTTTGTGCTGCTGGATCAGCTCCCCGATGCTGTGCGTCTTAAGGATGTGTTCGGCTATGGCAAGGTCTCTTCTTGGTTCGGGCTGGTCGGCCATGATGAAGATCAGGTCGAACCGTGAAAGAAGGGTGGGGGGCATATTGATCTGGTCTGCGATGTCGCCATACATGTCAAACCTCCCGTATTTCGGGTTTGCCGCTCCGAGAAGGGCGCAACGGGATTTGAGTGTAGCCGTAATGCCAGCCTTTGCAACACTGATCGACTGCTGCTCCATCGCTTCATGCAGGGCGCTCCGGTCCTCTTTCTGCATCTTGTCCATCTCATCCACAGCAGCGACCCCCATATCGGCGAGTACCAGCGCACCCGCTTCAAGGGTCCAGCGCCCGTCTCCAAACTCGTCCTTGACGGCAGTTGCCGTAAGTCCCGCAGATGTTGAGGATTGTCCGCTGGTGTAAATTGCACGGGGCGAAAGTTTTACGACATATCTCAGGAGCTGGCTCTTTGCAATGCCGGGATCTCCGATGAGCAGCACGTGAATGTCACCGCGCAGGTGGCTTCCGTCCGGCATCTCCTTCGCGATTCCCCCGAACAGCTGAAGCGCAATTGCCTCTTTTACATCCTCGCTCCCGTATATCGTCGGGGCAATTGAATGCGTGATCTTCCGGTAGATCAAGGGGTCGCGGGAGAGTTCCCGGATCTCGTCCTCCGCATGTTCATCGATATCCACCTCCTCAAACTCTTTTTCCTGGATCTCGATGGAGTTGCACTCAAGAAAAATATCAAAGACCGTGCTTTTCTCGCCCCTGATCATCCGCTGCATCGAACGCAGGATTCCGTTGATGATCACCCGGTCACCCGGTGATACGAGCCCGGCAAGGTCATCGGTCACGTCAATATCAAGTGTCTGGGGCTGTTCGCCGCCGCGCAGTCCTTCGGGAGATTCCTGTACACGGAGCTTTTGCGAATCGACAAACTTGGAACGTTTGGGGAGCAGTTCCAGTTTCTTGAATGTACATCCGTCAGTGGCGCATCCCTCCGGTTCGATAAACTTCCCGTACTTCTGCTTTTTATAGGTGAAATGGCCTGCAGGACACTTGAAGACCGCTTCGACAATCCGTGGGCGGACTTCGGTGGTCTTGCGCAAAATGCCTTCAACCGAGATAAACCGGTTGATGTCATCAGACCTGATGTTGCGGACCCCGAGCTTTTGCGGGAGGTTATTAAACCTGATATTGATGCCCCGGGGCTCTTTTCCGTCCTTTGTCCTGACCAGCTGGTTGCTTTTGATTGCGTCCCAGACATCTTCGAGCACCTTTCCCGGGTTTTCGAGGAGTTCATCGGCAAGCGTGATGCCCGGCTTTCCGAATTTCTCGATCTCGCGGTAATCGATGTAAAGGGAACGACGGTGGGGGTATTCACGTCCCAGTTCGCCGAGTTCTTTTTTATACCGGCTTTTTAAGAACCGGCTCCAGTCTGATGCCCGGTCAGCAACGCTGTTTTCCGCATCCTTACCCAAATGAGCACCTCATGGCCGTTCCTGTGCTGACAGCACGAACCTTGCAATCAGGGCTTCCATCTGGATGTCGCTGTTCGCACCTTCCGAGAGCCGGAAATCCGCCTCACCCAGATGGTCGATCAACCGGACTTTCAGACCCCGGTCAAGGGGACGTTTGAGGAGCGCACGGTAGCACTGGTTGATCAGTTCATTTGCGGCTATCCCCCGCTCGTGCATGAGGTGCGCGAGCAGTGATTCGGCAGCGTCAAATTCCCCGGCAAGGGAGAGGGTCAGGAGTTCATCGATCTCTTCCGGGCGGGCAGTGGAAGTTATCGCATAGACCCGTGGGGCATCGATGTTTTTCGTGATGATTGCCGCACCCTGGAGGGCATTGATTGCCTTGCGCATATCCCCCTGCGCGATATAGACCATCGCATCCATGGCATCGGGACTCACGGTAAGCCCTTCGCGGTGTGCAATGCGCAGGATCTCTTCTTTGATTGCCGCATGGGAAAGGGGTTTGAAACGGTAGATCGCGCACCGGCTCTGGATCGGGTCGATGATTTTGGAAGAGTAGTTACAGGAAAGGATGAACCGGCAGGTCTGTGCATAGCTCTCCATCGTCCTGCGCAGTGCTGCCTGCGCGTCAGTAGTGAGTGCATCCGCCTCGTCTAAGAAAAGGATTTTGTAGGTAGCATCACCCAGGGGTGTCGTGCGTGCAAACTGTTTGATCTGGTTGCGTACCACATCGATCCCTCTCTCGTCAGAAGCATTCAGTTCACGGAAGTTCATCTGCCATGATTCACCAAAGATCTCCCGTGCCAGCGTGACTGCTGCGGTAGTCTTTCCAACCCCGGCGCTTCCCGTGAAAAGAAGATGCGGGAGATTTTTTGTTTTCACATACGAGGAGAGACGTTCGATGATCTCGTCCTGCCCGACAATATCGGCAAGCCGCGTCGGGCGGTATTTCTCGATCCAGATTGTGTGATTCTCCTCCATGTACACCCCTATTGTATCCAATTTATGTATTGAGACGGAAAGGGTAAGTATTGATTTCCATCCGCATTTCTGGACGGAGAACAAATGTTACCTTAATTGTACTAGATGAATGTCATAATCTTTATCATAAGAGTTTTGAAATTACTTCTTATGAATTACCGGCTCATTTTCTGTGTTCTTTTGTTATTGCTGGGAATCCTCGCTGTTCCGGTATCTGCCGGTCTTTCGAAGATTGATCTGGGGGCTCCGGTATTTGTCGGCGAAATGGGGCTTGATATCTCCTCTGCGCTCAACGGGTGTAACCAGATCTCGTGGTGGCCTGTGGGTAATGATACGAGTTCTCCAACCGGCAAGGTGATTGAAATCACCCAAAACAGGTTCAGTTATAATATCAGTCCCGACCTCTTTTCCGGGTATGAAGGCACATGGTATTGCTCGGATAAAAAACCGATTGCCAAGGCGTTTACCGTTGAAAAACCTCAATTTACCCTGAAAATATGGGATGTTGATAATGACAAGGATGTCACCGGACAGAGCGTGCCACGAAACACCCGGGTCACCTACCGGATCGATACAAACCTTGACCGTGCTTTTAACAGCCTGTACCGTCCTATGATCAACCCCTTGGACACGTTGTTCGATGTCCGGCTCAAAGGGCCCAACGGAGCCGGCATCTCAACCATCTATACGGGCAGTGCGGGAGTAACGGGCACCGAGATCCTGACCTTTGATTCAAAACCTGATGTGAGGGCCTCCCCCTATATCTGGAGAGACGGGAAGGTATGGAACCATACAGCACGGAGCGGAGACGGGACACCCCTCTATCCTCTGGGTACGTATACCTTCACCGCGACCCAGAACCTCAATACCATGAAAAATTATTATGGGGATCTGGTGGGGGTCACGGTTTCGGGTCCGGTAACTGTTACCTTCATCCCCGAGGTGGCCACTCCATCTCCAACGGGTATTCCTCCCTCCACGGCTACTCCGGCAACCCTTCTTACCACGCCTGAACCGACCCAAGCATCAACAACAGTCAGTACGGTTACCACAACGCGGGCAGTCACCACTCCTACAATAAAACCGACCTGGACGTCGGCACCCCTTCCGGAATGGTTGACGGTCATTGCACTCGGCATAGGATGCGCGGTGTTTGCGTTGTGCCAAAAAGGCAACCGCTGATTCTTGATCATCTTTTTTTACTCGCATTTGCAATCATAGTGAGAATATCAACTTTCACGTGAGGCATTTCATGGACATCCGGACTCGTATCATGGTTATCGGGCTTCTTGTGCTCTTTTGTGTGTTCTCCCCCGTCACCGCTGCTGCCACAGAACAAGACTCGTACACAAGCGCGGGAGCACTGTACTCAAAAAGCGTTGATCTCGCCAATGAAGGGAAGTACCCGGAAGCTCTCAAGGCTGCCGATGATGCACTGGCACTCAACGCAAGTTCACTTAACCACCTCATCCAGGCAAACAGGGCGGGAATCCTTGTCATGCTTGGCAGGTATGAGGATGCGATCACTGCGGCAGATTCGGCGCTGTCAGTGAGCGGGAACCTCACGACAACCCATTCAATCGCATATTATAACAAGGGAGATGCCCTCCGCCATCTCGGAAGAACCGATGAAGCCCGGGATATGTTTAAAAAGGCGCAGGCACTTGATTCCACCCTGATTCCCCCGGATATGAGCGTACCGGTAACACCGGTTGTACCCGTAACAACGAAATCTCCCCTCTCCCCGGTTGTAGCAATTGCAGGGATCGCCGGCGCCTGTGCAGTCTGTTTACGTCTCCGTTCAAGAAAATAATTTTTGAAATGGCAATCCTTGAATACAATGCCTTCTTACCATCGAATATGCGGCAGCAGGTTTTTTCACTTTTAGTTTTTATTCTCATGTCAGGATGCATGGTGACTGCCGGCTGTACAGGCCTCCTGACAAGTGAAGGGCCGCTGACCAGATACGTTGTATCCTCAAATCATACGCCGATGGTTGTGCCCTCGCCTTCCCCGGTCCCCTTCCCGGCAACACCCGCACTGACCATACCCGAAACTCCTGAAATCACCCTCACCCCGACCGAGGATCCTTATTCCTATAACCAGATACGCGTCGATCCCCGGGCAGATGATGCCGTGGAATACCGGACCTTTAATTTCCGGTACCGGACTGTCGACTACTCAGTCCGGCTCCCGGTGAACACATCCATCCTGCATGCGGCAAACGCATCTTCAAACAAACATATGATCATCGACAGCAAAGAGGTGGGGTTGTTCTACCAGCAGATGACTGATGATCCCGCAATGGAGCCGTTCTACTCAGATATCCTCAGGGAGATACGAAAACAGCGGTATAAAGGTGGTCAGACGCTTACTGACGACGAATATCTGGAATTTCTCGTAAGTTTCGTGCAACAGATACCCTATGATAATACCACCCCGGGCAACCCGCGGTACCCGATTGAGGTCATCTCCGACCAGAAAGGAGACTGCGATGAAAAATCCATCCTTCTCACCGGGCTCCTCTCCCGTGAAGGGTATGATGTCGGGCTCCTGATATTTCCCACCCTGAACCATGCAACTGCAGGGATCAGGATTCACCTGGTGACAAACAAACCCTCGTTTAAGGTATTTTCCGACCTGAAAAGGGATTATGTCTATATCGAGACGACAACAACACGGCTGATCGGGTTTTATGATGACATGTACGGGAAAGCCCCCATGCTGATCATTGTCCCCGTTGGCAAAGGGACGCTCCTGTACGGCAAGGTAAATTACGTGATGAGTATTTTTTATGATATCCAGACGATCAGGACCAACATGAAGGCACTCGAAGAACGGGCAGTCGCTGCCCACACCCTCCAGCAATGGGATTATGATGCGTACGTCTCGTACGTCAAGACGTACAACTTTGTCATGTCCACCAATGACCGGGTCGCGGCAATGGAAGAGATCCGTGAGAGCGAGCTCCCCCACAACTCGGCCTGCATGAGCTGCAACTGATCCATTTTTTGCATACGACTATACCTTGAATTATCTCCTCGCCAAATACTCTGACAGGTCTATGGAAGGTGCAGCACGGGTCTTTGCCGGTGAATTCAACCGCTCGACCTTAACCGTTCAGAAAACAGGGTCACAAGGGTCCTCATCTGTTGTTACCCCCGGCGGTGCGTCGTGCCGGCTGATGTTTGTCTGCGGAGCCCTGACCGAAGTATCCGACCACGGGGATATGCTCCACTGCAGGATCTCGGATCCGACCGGCACCTTTGACGTTGTGATCAGGGGATCCAAAACAGAACTTTTCACGCTGGCAAAGAAGATCCCCGTTCCCTCATTTCTTGCGGTTGTGGGAATAGCTCAGATGCAGCAGAGAAACGGGGTTTATGCGCTGTCTGTACGCCCCGAATCCCTACAGGTCGTCGACCGCACTGTCCGCGATCTCTGGATATTACGGACAGCCGATCTCACACTACGCCGTCTGGAGGATCTTGCCAATGCTCTCGACAAACGATTAGAAAACCCTGAAATGCAGGCTGTAACAGCACACTATGCGATTACCCACGGGCATCTCCGTGATCTCGTGCTGATGGCTGAATCAGCGCATTCTACCGTCCGCACATCGGCACCTCCCGCGCAACAACCAGTAAACCCCCGGGACCTCATCACCACGATCCTCCAGGAACACCAGGGCACACGGGGCATAACGATTGAAGAAATAATCTCGCACGCCATTTCTGCTGGTATTTCTCCGGATGCTGCAAAGGCTGAAATCGAAGAGATGATCCGGGAAGACGAGTGCTACCAGCCCCAGAA
>JAPKXV010000101.1 GCA_026394635.1 Methanoregula sp.
AAAAGGAAAGAGGGTGGTAACCGGAATACCCTTCAGGGTCTTTCTCCGGTATTTTGACAGGGATTCAATTGCCGGATTACAAAAAAGGATGGATCCATCAGGGGATTTAATCCAGAGAACTGGCACGGCAAGATCCGCATAACCTGCAAAGGCGCGAGACCAGCCATGCACTTTTTTTCTGGTCCGTGTATGGTGTGATACCGGGATTCCCCTGCTCACTGACATACAATTTCATACACCGGGGATATCTTATATTCACATGACGGTCGCAGTCCAATTATTGACGAAAAATGGAAATAATTGAACAAGGCGGTTAACAATATCCGGATCCGGAGATCCGCCTGGTTTTTTGCATGCATCTCGCATCCAAACCGGATGAAAAAGTGTCGCCGGTTATACCAATGCCGGGACGCATTGAGAATATGCGGCACCCTCCATCCACGAATCACGTTTTTACATGAATGCTGCCTGTTATGTGGGATTTTTGCCGGGCCCGCGCCGCGCCCTGAATGTGATTTTCCAAAAAACGATTTTACGGGCAGGAATCGGGTAAAAAATTGAAGCGTATAACCCGGAGGTTCTGACTATTTTATATAGCCTTCTCGTTGACATTGACGTGTGGCAACAATCCGGGAACTCATCGCACACCTTCGCAAGCGGGCGAAGGAACTGGCAGAAGCAGTAAATACTTCATGCAAAGCGCTGGCTCAGTATCTCCTGCCCGCCACCTCAGCGAGAGTCCTTGTCCCGGCATTTCTTGTCTCATCTGAATCAGGAAATGCACTGGACGCGGGGAAGCAGTACAGATTAACGAGCGGTCACGCCCCGATCTTTTCGCTCTTCACCTGTTTTGGTTTGCGTTGAACGGTGGTCCGGCATTCTGGTTACGGTAATTTCGTACGGGTCAGCCTCCCGTCCGATAGTGACGGGATCTTGTGGGTCGCTGCGGTAGCGGCTGCTCTCACCGGGCTGGCTTGTAAGGCATGCGAAGAGGAGTAACAGCTTCCGATTGCGGGAATGGTGGTTGAACAAAAGCAGTACAAGGTGATATACATAGAAACTGAATCGACAAATAAGAAGGATGTGGCCGAGCCGGATGCAGTGGCGTCCGGTATGGCCGGGACCGGACAGGAGAATGAGGAACTCGAATGGGCACGGAGGCATCTGCCACCGGATTCCGTACTTTGCTGAACGCAAGACCGAGATCATAGGCTGGGGAGTCAGGGCACTACACAAGGTGATGCGGAGAAAACGATCCGTACAGGAGCGTGAGCCGGCATGACCCGGGGACGGCCGCCGCTTGTCGCGCTGAAGGAAGCGTACCTGATTGCGATGAAACGCGGGCAGGTCATGCCGGTGTCTGAAGGGCGATGCGATCATTTCCATTTCATCCTCTTTTCAGAGAACCGGATCACGTTCGTCAAAGTGAAGCGGACGCTCTCGGAGATCAGCGATTCCAAGGAGATCCTGCAGAATTACGAACGCGAGATCCGGCATCTCGCCCGCGTCCCGCTGAATGCGGTTGACGCCCGCGAGTTCTGGGTCCGGTCGCCCCGGGGAACGTTTCATTTTTTCCTGATCGAAAAGGACAGGATTCGCGGGCTTCAGGCCGACGGTTCGGTCATGACCGGCATAGATTATCCGCTGGAGGTGTCAAAGCCGAAAGGTGTACCGGCGCTTCCGGCGGGAAAAGATTCCGCTGTAGCTCAGATGCCTATACTTCCGGAACCTGAAAAGAATCCCGTTCCGGAACAGGTACCTACTAAGGAGGAGTGAGTATGTCCGGATACCTCCTTGCGAGTATTACTGGTCGGATGGTTGAGTGCTCGATCCTCCCCAAAGGTGAGCACCCTCCCCGGCAGGTTCTCTCCGTCGGAGACTCATATTTCCCTACCCTGAAAACAAGGGTCCGGAAGGGTATCAGGTTGCACAAACAGGCGAATTCCGGTACATGAGTAGGGAGATCTGCCTGTATTGCACCCAGGTTGTGCAAATGATGAGTAAAACGGGCTCCAATATGATCGCTAATGGATGCTTTTGGACGGAGGATCGGCTGGGGGTTCGGCCTATATCACCGGATACGGAAAAACAGGGTTTTTGGGATCTCATTTCCGGCCAAGATAATCCAGGATCCCAATCACCGGATCGATGGTGGGGCCTTGGACGTGCGGCATGATCCTTCGGGATGTAGTCTCCGTCGGAGACTCCTGCTCACCCACCCTGAAAACGGGTGTCCGGGGGGCATCAGGTTGCATAAAGGGGCGAATTCCGGTACATCGTTTTGGCAAAGCGGGATTATTGGGGCCGGATTGGACTGAACAGACATGAAACAGGCTCTAAAATGATCGCTAATAGACGCTTTCCAACAGGGTTTCGATTGCCGGATCGGACTACACGTGGAATACGGAAAACCCCTGTTTTTCCGGGGGGCCGGCTATATGTCAGGAAAGATGACTGATGAAAACAAATCACCAACCAAAACGAACCGCAACAAATAACGTTACAGCGTTTATAAAATTACACATTATCAACCGCAGCCCGGGTACCAATGACTGAAGAGAA
>JAPKXV010000129.1 GCA_026394635.1 Methanoregula sp.
GCACTTCCATTCGGGTCTAATAAATTAAAAGATATGGTATCCATTCCGAGATTATCAAAAATCATGTGAAGTATTTCGTGCATTTCACATGCATCTTTATTACTTATGGTGACCATTCCACAAACCTGAACATCGGACTTTAACTCAGTCAGACCGACCATCAATTTATGAACATTTTCTTTAATTCGTTCCAACCCGTCCCTGCCTCGTATTTCCTGATAAATCTCTGATTGTGTACTATCTATCGAAATCCCGAAAAAATCGAAACTCTCCGCAATTTTCTCAATATGACTTTCTTTGAACAGACTCAGGTTTGTAACAACCATCGTGATTAGTCCCTGCGATTTTGCATACGACGCGAGTTCGAACAAATCTTTGCGAATAAAGGGCTCTCCACCACTAAACGTCAATGTCACAACACCGATATTTACTAATTCATCGATAATCCTTTTCCATTCGTCCGTATCCGGCTCGCGCTCTATGTTATTTTTCCACGTATCACAATACCTGCATTGGGAATTGCACAAAGCTGTAATGGTGATATATGCATATGTCGGGCGCTTGACAGAATCAAACAGACGATTGGAGATGTGGTTCCAAAAAAAACCCAAGCCGGCTGAATTATTCATACTATCACGGTACAGTCCTGCAGGATACTGCAACTCTTTCGTGTCATGATTTTCACACGCAGACTATTTTTCCACCGCGATATATTACGTTTGGGCTACTTTTCAATTTCTGAAACATTCCCCGGTTGACATCGTATCCCTGCAGGCAGTTTCCGGGAATAACATGAATATCCGGGCTGACCGGCAGCAAATTTCAAACGAAAGCGGGAACACGAGTTCCACTTCGCAACCTTTTTTGATTGTGAGTGTTTTTTGAAACTACCAGCACTCAATGGTTTTTTTCAGGAACCTTTTTACATACTGTCTCACCCCGGGAAGGCACCATCGTGCAACAACCGAAGAGATTTATCCCGGTTCCTTATGCAGATCTGTACGATGTTTTTCCTTGCATCAAACGCCAAAAATTCCGGGTGCACGCAAATTTTGCAACGTCAGCTCTGATGTATATACTCACCCGCTACATGATGGCTAGCTCTGATGTCGGATTCATACAATCGTATCAGGGAAAGGAATTGAAAACATAATGACTGACGATTTAAAAGTAAAGGCTAACAAAGCCGTCGATGACGCTCGGGTGGCTGCACATGCTGCATATGATGATGCATCAGTCGCTACCCACAACGCACTCAAGGAAAAAACGCCCATACAGAATGCATCAGATGATGCAAAAATCAGTATCCACAAAGCCGTCGCCGATGTAAAAATAGCGACACACGGGGCCAATGCAGAATTGAAAAAGAGGTAACGTAAACAATGGCTGATTTAATCTACCTCGCGGTAGTGTGCCTTGTACTTGCTCTGGTTTTTTTTATACTGGGCTTGCGGGGAATAGCCGGGTTCACTATGGAAATCGCAAAATGGCTCGTAATAATCTTCGTTATCGTTGCTATAGTCACGTTTATATTATAGCTCGAACTTGGCTGAGTCAGGGAACATATTACCAAAATGTGAACCCCTTTTTACAAACGGACGCACCAGAATGGCAGGTATCGGGTATCCAGTGATTCACCCGTTTCGGAATGGATATCTTGCAGTTAGTTAAGATTTTTTAACCGGAAATTTTCTAAAGGTCTGGATCCCGGGTCATGTGAGCCGGACAAAAGGACGGGTGCTTGCCCTCCGTGCCGGTTCTCAGCCGCAATCCGCTCACTCTCATTTTTCATGCAACTCAAGAGTCCGGCTAAACAGTTACAATTTTTCATATGAAAACGACTTCGAGCTGTTTTCATGCCCGTATATCTGAACGTTCATCGACTCATACGGGCTGGCATGACATCAAATTCGCGATTTTTTAACTGTCTTACCTGTGATCGAAGATCTTACAGGTGCTTTTTACAACGCCCCGTCCCTGTCCCGTGCCAGAACGCGTATCTTCTCCGCGAGGCTTCTTACTGCAACCCGTGCCGGGCTGTCCCCCGGTACCTGCGACACGGGCGTTGCCGCAAGATCTGCCTGCTCGACCGATGCATCGTCAGGAATAATGGCAAATGGTGTTTCGTTACCGGCATCCACCGGTGCGGTGCCGGTCTTGTACCGGTTGAAGACGACAAAAACCCGATCAGGTGCGAGCCCGAGTTCTGTTGCAATCTCCCGGATTCGGGTGACCGTACGGAGTCCCCGTGCGCCGGGATCGGAGACGACAAGGAGCATATCCGGTTTACCAATCGTCCCCCGGCTGATATGTTCCATCCCGGCTTCGGTGTCGATCACCACAAACCGGTAATCCCGCTCCAGCTGGGTCATACACTCTGAGAGGAGATCGTTTGCGAAACAGTAACACCCGGTCCCTTCCGGGCGCCCCATCGCGACGAGATCAAACCCCTCTGCCTCGACAAGCGCCTGCCGGAACCGGAACCTGACATAATCATGCCGGTTCATGCCCGGCGGGATGTGCCGGGTGAAGGCTTCCTCCCGCATACCCCCGAGTGTTTCATGAACCTGCACCCCCAGCGCCTCATGGAAGTTGGCATTCGGATCGGCATCTACTGCGAGAACTGGTATCTCACCGGCTTCGATGAATGCCCGTACCAACAGCGAACTTATCGTTGTCTTTCCCGTCCCGCCTTTCCCGGAAACTGCGATCGTGAAGGGGTGTCGTGTCATAACAATGTCTCATTGCGCGTGTCATAACAATGTCTCATTGCGCCAAACATATCAGGAACTCTTATCCCTGATCCGGCGGGAGATCTCCGCTGCTGCCCGCATGATCGCAAGGGAACCGTTCCGATCTGCAAACCGGATACCACAACTCGGGGTGATAAGCGATTGTGCATCAAAGATTTGCTCCGTAACCCGTTGCGACAGTTGTTTCCGGATCGCGAGGTACCGCTCGTACAGGGAATCGACCGTCTCTGTCGCAAACACCTTGTACTCCGCAGGCACGATCCCCCACGCAACGACACCCCCGCGCTCCATGTAACGAGCCACCGAATCCGCGTACAACAGGAACTCTTTTGCTGTCATATATGCATCGATAGAGAGCACCGCAGGGTTGAGACTGATTAAAAATTCCCAGTCCGTATTTGAACAGCAGTGGATACCCAGCCCGCCTTCAACAAGCGAGGCGATATCATTCCAGCCTGCCTTTTCCCGCATGGCAACTTCGCACCAGCGGGCTTTCAACGCGATCATCTTGGAGAGCACATCCGCCAGCTGGGCATCATAATAAATCGGGCGTTTCTCCGCATCAACCACCTGCATACCAAACGTGACCGGACCCGTCACCTGGCACTTCAGCACCGGTGCTCCAATATGCCGGGTCATCATGTCAAAAAAAGCCGATGCATACTCTGCATGAAGGGCGTACCGGGCGTAATTACCCTCAACATAATCCATGTACACCTGCTCCATCGCAGCTGACTGG
>JAPKXV010000137.1 GCA_026394635.1 Methanoregula sp.
TATCCCGACAGGAAATCTTATGAAATACTTATCGCACGATGGCTATCAGGATAGGATAATCCACAGATCAGCACACATATTCAGGTAAGAGGTGCAGGATGGGAAAACCGCGGATCATCTACATGGATCATGCAGCCACCACGTACACCCACCCGGAAGTTGTCAATGCGATGCTTCCCTATTACACTGAGCATTTTGGGAATCCATCCTCGATATACACAATTGCCCGCAATTCAAAAAAAGTCATTGAAGCCGCACGGGTGCAGGTTGCAAAAGCGCTGGGAGGAGATGCCGAAGAGATTTATTTCACATCGGGAGGGAGCGAATCGGACAACTGGGCAATCAAAGGAGTCGCATTCGCGAACCGGAAACGGGGCAACCACATCATCACAACGAAGATCGAGCATCACGCAGTCCTCCATACCTGCCAGTTTTTAGAGAAAGAAGGTTTCAGGATTACCTACCTTCCGGTTGACCAGTACGGACTTGTGGATCCCGCAGAACTCGAAAAGGCAATCACGGATCAAACCATCCTGATCTCGATTATGTACGCCAACAACGAAATCGGAACCATCGAACCTATCGCTGAACTTGGCGCTATTGCCCGAAAGCATAAAGTGTACTTCCACACTGATGCGGTGCAGGCAATCGGAAACGTACCGATCGATGTGAAGGTACAGAACATCGATCTGCTGTCGCTCTCCGCCCACAAGTTCTACGGCCCGAAAGGAGTCGGGGCGCTCTACATAAAAAAAGGAGTCCAGATCGAGAACCTGATCCACGGCGGCGGACAGGAACATAAACGGCGTGCAGGAACGGAAAATATCGCGGGAATTGTCGGGCTTGGAAAAGCGATTGAACGTGCAACTGCCGATATCGTGGGACATAGCGTGAAGATCAAAGCGCTACGGGACCGGCTTCTCAAAGGAGTCATCGAAAAAATCCCCGACATCCGGATCAACGGGCACCCTGAAAGACGGCTGCCGGGAAACTTCAATGTCAGTTTTGAATTTATCGAGGGGGAATCCATGCTGCTATGGCTGGATGACGCGGGGATCTGCGGTTCGACGGGCAGTGCGTGCACATCAGGGTCACTCGAACCATCCCATGTTATGCTTGCGATTGGTCTCCCCCCTGAGGTCGCGCATGGATCGCTCAGGCTCACGCTCGGGGACGCAAATACGGAACAGGATATAGACACCGTACTTGAGGTATTACCGAAGGTTGTATCACGTCTGCGGGACATGTCTCCCTTGTACCAAAAAGCCGTGAAGAACGGAGAATACAATGTATAGCGATACGGTGATGGATCATTTTAAGAACCCGCGCAATGTTGGTGAGATAGAAAATCCCGATGGTGTTGGCGAGGTCGGAAACCCGGTCTGCGGCGACATCATGAAAATTTTCATCAAAGTTACGAACAATATCATTGTCGATGCAAAGTTCAAGACCTTCGGGTGCGGCGCGGCGATTGCATCCAGCAGCATGGCAACAGAACTCGTGAGGGGTAAAACCCTTGAAGACGCGTGGCAGCTCTCCAATAAGGCAGTTGCAGAAGCACTCGAAGGACTTCCCCCGATCAAGATGCACTGTTCGGTGCTCGCCGAGGAGGGGATCCACAAGGCGATCAATGATTACCGGAAGAAGAATGGGCTCCCGCTCTGGGAAGAGAAGAAAACCCACTCCCATGATCATGCTGAAGATCTGACCTGCGAGCACTGACAGCGGGCATTCTCCGGATTGGCCAGAGGATCCGGATGGTCACTCCCGTTTGGATTTGGGTTATGTGAGAATCAGGAAAAAGTTGCCGATAAATATTCCAATAAATAATCCCTACATCAATAGTGAACATACGAAATTGCTGTTGAACAGGACCGCCATATCCGGCGGGGTGACAGATTTCCCGGTTAACATAAGGTGAGCGATGTTATCAGAACGCGAACGCGAACGGTATAAACGGCAGATCCTGCTCTTCGGTGAAGAGGGGCAGGAGAAACTGAAAAAATCCAGGATATTCATTGCAGGAGCCGGGGGGCTGGGGTGTCCGATCTCTCTCTATCTCGCAGTTGCCGGTATCGGGACGCTGACGGTTGTCGACAGGGATGTAGTGGAGCAGACCAACCTCAACCGGCAGATCCTGCACTATGACCGGGACATCGGGAAGAAGAAGACGGTCTCAGCCGGGGAGAAACTGCGCGAGATCAACCCGGATATCAGGGTGAATGTCATCGATACGACTATCGATGAAACGAATGTCCTGAGGCTGGTCGGCAACGCCGACGGTATCGTCGACGCAATGGACAATTTCCCCACACGATACCTTCTCAACGAAGCTGCCATTAACAAGAAGATCCCGCTCTTCCACGGCGCTATCCGCGGATTGTACGGGCAGGCGACCACGATCATCCCGGGAAAGACCGGGTGTCTCCGGTGTATCTTCCCGAACGCCCCTCCAAAGGAAGTGTTCCCGGTCGTCGGCGTGGCACCGGGGTTCATCGGCATGGTGCAGGCAACCGAAGTATTGAAGTACCTTCTGGGAAGCGGAGAACTCCTAGCCAACCGGCTCTTCCTCTGGGACGGGATGAGATCGCATGGGGAAGAGATTGCTGTAACAAGAAATCCAGGTTGCATGGCATGCGGCACCATGAGGAAGAGAACGAGGAAGAAACCATGAAAGTAAAAGTACGTTTTTTTGCACAGTTTGGGGAATTGCTCGGGACAGATATCATCGTAGAACCGGTATCCGGCACAGTCCTTTCCGGTCTGATCAAAGAGATTGCTCAGAGAAATAAGGACGGCTACAATGCCATATTCGATGAGAAAGACACCTTCCGGGAATTTGTTATCCTGATGAGGAATGGGAAGCGTGTCGATACCATTGATGCCGTAACTACAAAGGTAGCTGATGATGATGAGATCGCCGTTTTCCCTCCGGTCGCAGGCGGTTAAGTGAGTCGAGACTAGTACCATGATCGCAATACAACACGATGATGTCGATATTGGCAAGCTGATTACCAATGCAAAGCAGCGCGGCATGGGTGCAATTGTTGTCTTTGACGGGATTGTGCGTGATGATGATATCAGGGAAATGGAGTTGGAAGCCTATCAGGAGGTTGCATTAAAAGAGCTGGAGCAAATCGCGGCTGATGCAACAAAGAAATATAATCTCTTCTCTGTTGATATCATTCACCGGATCGGCCGTCTGAAAGTCGGTGAAAATATCCTGATCATCATCGTAGGAGCCGGGCACCGGAAGGAGGCGTACGAAGGTTCACGATACATCATCGAGACCATCAAAGCCGGTGTGCCTATCTGGAAAAAAGAGCTCCGCAAGGATGGCGACAGGTGGGTACCGGGCGAGCATCCGCAGGGTACCGGAAAATTCAACTGAATTGTTTGTAGGTAACTGAGCTACAGATCTCTTTTTCGTTTCTGGGCATTCCTTCTGGTATTTTCACACTGCAGACCCCCGCTGCTGAAACATTCTCTTTTGATTTTTCAAAAATACCATGCTGAATTGTTGAAACAGATAAACAAAAGACTTAACAATTGTGAACTCTCATCTGTTAATGTGGTCAACCATGAGTGATCGTCTTTGCTGTGATCAGCAATGGAAATGGAGCTGATGTACCGAATATCGAGCATCTGCCTCCTTCCGCAAAACTTGTGTACATGATCTTAAAGCCCAACCGGCAGATGACCCAGAAGGATATCATCCGGGAGACGTATCTTCCGGCTCGTACAGTCCGGTACGCCCTGTCGCGGCTGAAAGAGGAGAAGGTTCTTATTGAACGCCTGCATTTCGTCGATGCCCGGCAGAGCCTCTACGGGCTGAACCGTGCAGGGCCTGAGATGATACGACAAACGTAAGGATCCCTATCATGTATTTTTTGATTGTAATCCGGTTTTTTCCGTGCCCGGCGCTTCAGAAAAAATGCGGCAAATCATGCCCTGAAATCAGGCTATAAATAATTCCCCGGTCTACGATAGTATCTGATATCACAATTGTGAACATCTGTGCCAATGTGGCGGAGTGGCTACGCGGCTGACTGCAGATCAGCTACAACCCGGTTCGAATCCGGGCATTGGCTTTTTTCCGGCAATTAATAATCAAAACAACGGTTTTTTTAGAATCCGGGGATGGTACTGTGCACCGGGGTCTCACTGCAGAAACAAAAGCGCTTTTAATCAGTATTGGGAGCGGGGATGTCGATCCCTCCCTTTTACCTGATGACCTGAAAACCGTTGCAACTGCAGGGCCGGGCGCTGGCGGGACCTCGTTTTTCATCCATGCTGGCCAACATCGTGTGAGGCTTGCTCTCAACAAAGAATCCTCGCTGAAGATTATTCCCTGGAGGGATGGCATCGCAGTTCAGAAAGAAGGGCGGATTATTGCCTATGGCAAATTCGAGCTTCCCCTGTGCCATTGCCCTGAACAGGCTTACATCACGGTGAGCGAGCGGTGCATCTTTGACTGCAAATTCTGCCCGGTGCCGCTCCTTCACGGGCAAGTGAAAACCATTGATGAGATTATCGCCATGGTGGAGAATGCTGCAGCACGGGGAACCATCAAGGCGATATCCCTGACAAGCGGTGTAGCCGAATCCCCGGAAAAAGAGGTGGAGTACATGGTCAGGGTTGTCCGGGCACTTGCACAGCGATACGATCTTCCCCTCGGTGTTTCAGTATACCCCACAGAAACCTCATCGGAGGATTTGAAGGCAGCAGGGGCGTGCGAGATCAAGTACAATGTCGAGACCATGGATCCGGAGATCTTCCGGAAGGTCTGTCCCGGCTTGTCGCTCGAATATATTCTCTTTGCACTGGAGAAGGCGGTCGGGATCTTCGGGAAGAACCATGTCTCGTCCAATTTCATTATCGGTCTTGGTGAGACTGATGAATGTGTCGAGGAGGGTGTGGACGGCCGATCTCCCCTCATCCATTAAGGAAAGGCCAGATCACGATTGACCGGCCGAATTCTTACCGGCTCCTGCGCCTGACAAGGATCAACAAGGCTGCGCTCGAACGCCACGGGCTTAATGTGCTGGAAGCAAAGACCATGTGCCTTCCGTGTACCGGGTGCGATCTTACGCCCCAGCGGGATGTTTAAGAAACCTGCTCACAAACCTACTATCGGCATATGAAAATTATTCTTCCGGACCAGAGCATCCAGACGCTTGATCGCGGTTCCACACCTGTAGAAAATGTGCTTTCTGACCTGGGTATCAATTCACTTGAAGTGATTGTATCACGGAACGGAAAACTCGTATCTGAGGACACAGTAGTTGGTGCAGATGACGAGATCCGGATCATCAGGATTGCGCATGGGGGGTGATGTTTGGGGATAGGATCTGTACAACGGGAAGATCCAAGATGCTCCTTGTGCGTAGAACCGGCAGTCATTTACCTCCGATACGCAAAGAGACATCTCTGCCGCGCTCATTTGATCGAAGATATCGAACAGCGTGTCCTCTCGACCGTTGAAAACAAAAAACTGATTTCAACCGGAGATCGAATCGCTGTCGCATTGAGCGGGGGCAAGGATAGTACCGCGCTACTGATTTTACTATGCAGACTCCTTCCCGCATTAAAAGACGTTTCACTTGTCGCAATTACCATAGATGAGGGGATCACCAGCTACCGCGAGGATACAGTCCATTCGGCTGAAGATCTCACCCGGCGTCTCGGGATCGAGCATCATTGTATTTCATTTACGGAACAATTCGGGGACCCATTAGATGATCTTCTTAAAGGCAGGGAATCGCAGGCGTGCAGTATCTGCGGCATCCTGCGGAAAAAGGCACTGAACATCGGGGCACACAGGGTGGGAGCGACGAAACTTGCCACCGGCCATAACCTTGACGATGAGGCACAGTCAGTCCTGATGAACGTGCTGAGGGGCGACCTTCCCCGGCTTGTCCGAAATTCCGGTAATGATTCCCAAAGTGCGTTTATCCAGAGAATCAAACCGCTCGCTTACATTTCTGAAAAAGAGATCGCGACATACCTTATACTCAATGACGCGTGGAAGAACCTTCCGGAGTGTCCGTACACCCGATATGCCCTAAGACGGGAGGTTAGGACCATGCTCACAACGCTTGAGTACCGGTACCCCGGCACCATGCTTCGCCTTATGGAGAGTAAAAGGAAGATCGAATACTACTGTGCAGGATCCATGGTTTGTGAACCGATCCGCGGTTGCCGGGAATGCGGCGATCCCTGCAGTGGCGACATCTGCCAGGTATGCTTGCTCCGCCGCTCTCTGGGATTATAATGCGACTCCCTGGATCGGAAAGGGTTCCCTCCATGGTCAGTAGAACAATCAACAGGTGTAGAACACCATATTAGAGTACCTCGTCTCTTCTCCCGTTGCGGTACCCTTCATGGTCGAGTGTAATATAGGAAAATCCTGCCGGTTGCAGAACCTATAAATATTCACAATTGTTATCTAGTACAGTCAAGTTCACAATCGTGAATTCAGATGACCTGCCAAGGTGGCGGAGTGGCTACGCGGTTGACTGCAGATCAACTACAACCCGGTTCGATTCCGGGCCTTGGCTTTCTGAGGGGTTTGTCAGAATCCCGAAGAGAAGAAGAAATGCAGAGCTTTTCTTCAACGTAGGTAGGGTAAAACCATGTCAATCAGGATCCAGAAAACATTCGAAGCACTCTTCGCGCTCGAAGAGGTCCGGGGACTCTTCCGCGAGTCTCTCCCGACCGGATTTGATGCCGTAGAGGAGGCCACGTTTCATCAGCGGATTGCCGAACTCAAGGCAATCATCGCTGATCTTGAAGCGGGAACCGGCACACCAAAAGTAACAAAGATAGCCGGGACTCTCGACATCAGATCACGGGAGGAACAGTATATCAACATCCACCCCATTCAGGCAGCCGGAAGGCTGACTACAGAGGCGCGAAAAGCTATCATCTCCTATGGTGACGGGTACTCAACGTGTGACGCCTGCCGAAAACCGTTCCGGCTCGATA
>JAPKXV010000025.1 GCA_026394635.1 Methanoregula sp.
AAAAAAAATCATTTTTCCTTTAAAAATCCCCAAATCTCTTTCAACGTTGCCCGTTTCCCGTAGGTCAGCATACCCATCCGGAAAATTCTTGCCGCAAGTTTTGTCAGAATACCAATGGAGAGGACAAGAATGGCGAGGCTTAAGACGATCTGGTAGAGAGGCACCCCAGTAAGCGTGAGCCTGACCATGGTAATGAAGGGAGCGGTGTAGGGGAAATACGTCAGGACCTGCATCATGAGGGAATCCGGGTCCTGCATCAGCAGCTGGAGGAAGACAAGCGGGAAGACTGCAAACAGGGAAAAGATCGCTGAAACCTGCTGTGCCTCCCGTAATGATGGTGTAAGGGAAGCGGCGCAGGCGATAGAAACGGAAAAGAGGAAATACCCGAGGATGAAGTAGAGGACTGCGGCCAACAAAAGCCAGGTAATCTCTATCCCGGCAAACAGGGAGGCAAATGGACTTATCGCGATCACAATAAGACCGATCCCCGCCCAGACCATGATCTGAACGAGGCTGACCGCCCCGTAACCCAGGATCTTTCCCGCCAGCAGTTGCTCGGCAGAGCAGTGGGAGAGCAGGAACTCGCCCCGCCGGCTCTCCTTCTCTTCACCGATCCCCTGCATCAAGTAGCCGGACGAGGTGAGAATGCTGATTGCCAGGATCATGGCGAGGACAAATGGCAGTATGAAACCCATAATCTCGTGATCGCCTTTTACATTACCAGTGGCGTCAAGGACAATGACATCGGGTTTTTCCGGTTCCAGGATCCTCTGTGCGATCGCATCAGGCACATTCCCGTACCTGATGAGATTTTTCTTCATGAATTCCTGTGCGGACTGCATTGATCCTGTCGACCCGACGAGAGAGGTATCCATCGTATAGATCGTGAGTGTGCCGGTCCGGAGGTAGTCTTGCGGGACGATTAAAAGACCGCTAATCTCTTTTTTGAGCAGTGCCGCTTTGCCGGAGTCCACGTCAGGATAGGAGATATAACCGGAAGAGGCTTGTAAAACACCGGCTCCATCGACAAACCCGATCGTCTGGTTATCAGAATGCGTGCCAAAACCCGCACCGGAATAGAACGACAGCCCGATGATCAGGAGCATCAGCGCGGGGAGACCGAGCGTGCCAAAGATGAAACCCTTGCGCCGGATGGTCTTGGTGAACTCAAATTTTGCAACCACGAGAGCTTTTGTGGTCATTTTCTGCACACCTCGATGAAGATTTCGTTCATGGAGCGTTGTTTTACCTCGAATTTCCGGATTGTCACGTGGTTAACAAGTTCCTTAAGGATGCTCTGGGTGTTGGCATCCTTTTCCACGATCAATTCCGCATAATTGCCGTAGTCGTTGATGCCCAGCACGTTATCAAGATGTGGTAACTTACCCTCGTAATGGACCACGATCGACAGCCCGAACTGCTGCTTGATCTCGTCAAGCCTGCCGTAGAGCACGGTCTTGCCGGCATTGAGCATGAGGATCCGGTCGCACATCCGCTCCACCTCGTCCATCTGGTGCGTGCTCATGATGAGCGTTGTACCCCTGCTGCTTAGATCCAAAAGGATATCCTTGATCGCTTTGATGTTCAGGGGATCGAGCCCGGAGAACGGCTCGTCAAGGATGAGAATGTCTGGCTCGTGGATGATGGACAGGATGAACTGGAGTCTCCGGTGCATGCCCTTGCTCAGTTCCTGGACTTTCTTGTTTTTATACTCGTTCAGGTCCAGTTTTTTCAGCCAGTCATCCATCTTCCGGTCAATTTCATCCGTGTGTTTGAGTTCTGCAAAAAACCGGATGCATTCCGACACAAGGATCTCCTTGTCCAGGCTTCCCTCTTCCGGCAGGTAGCCGATCGATTCCTTGATGTCGTCCGAGAATCTCCTGCCGAACAATGTGACCGCTCCGGCATCTGGTCGGAAGATGTCGATGATAGTCCGGATAAGGGTGGTCTTTCCCGCCCCGTTTGGGCCTAAAAGACCAAATATCTCGCCTTTATTTATGTCAAAGGTGATACCGTCAAGGATTTTTCTGCTGTCGAATGTTTTTACGAGTTTTTCTACGTGCAGGATGGTTTTTTCGGGTTCATGGTCTGGATCGGTCATTTTCGTGCAGTGCTCCAATTGGAAGGTTTTGTGACGAAGCGGTGCATTTAAAAAAAAACAGAGATATGTCCGGGGAAGGTCAAACGGTCTCTACAATAATGATGGATATCTTGTGCATCATCGTGTATATCTCCTCTTATATTCAGTCCCGAAAAACCTGTCTGGCAGCTGGTCCATTTTTGGGGAGGAAACCATCACCATGGGATAATGTTCATTTATGCCCTACCGATGAACAGGATACCAATCATCCCCAGCCTTTCAGTTCATACGACTGGAAGGGATCTATCCCGTCCAGATATTTATTGGGGAACTGGTACTGGACCGGCACGGGAACGGCCGGTGCAACCCAGAACATAACCGGGGTACCCTCGCGGAAACTACCAACGTACTTCCGGGCAGCCGGATAGGTCCCTGCCGGGACGGTAACAGGATCAATGCCTTGATAGGTAAGCGTAATATTCATTTCGCCAAACGGTGTGATGCCCATCTCTCCGGCAGGCTTGTCCTCCCGGTGATGGTCTCTATAATAATCAGAGAGATCCACAACAGGTTTCCCTCTCCCTTTAATGATCTCGGTCAATGTTCCACCGAGAAATGTGTACGTGGATGCATCATAATACAGATCAGTGACAGTAATTTGCCCATCCCTTGTATGTGTGAGTGTATCGCCGATCCATTCCGAATAATCGCCAGTATTAGTGATTTTATACTGAAGTACCGGAGTGCCCATATAATTGCCCGTTGACAGTTCAGTCTTAATTTTATACTCCCACTGATAGCGAGGATTGGGAGGCATGGTCACCGTATTATTTTCCCGGTATTCCACCCAGCGGTAATCCCCGCCAAAAACCTTTACCGGATTCTCCGTCGTTGTAACCGGGACTGTCGTAACCGTTTTAGAATGGTTGTTGCTGCGGGTGTGCCTGTCGTTTTTATCGTGACATGCGGGCTCGTGACTGAAGGCTCCTGCTGCTCGGGATCGGAACATCCGGCAAATGATACCGCAAGCACGAACAGGAGAATCGCGATACTGCCAGTAGCTGAAAATTTCATTGTCCTCTCCCCGGCGATTATAAAGAGCAATATCCGGAATTTGTGGCGTCACCGGCGTTTATGACCGGGAGGATTACGGTCAGTTCGCGCCTTTTCGCCCGACTCCAGCCAAGATGCCTCCGGAAGACTTCAGCGATCTGCATAGCCGGAACGCCTCACCCCGGTAAACGAACGAGATTTCCTGTCGAACATCAGGCTGCACCCTAACCTCTGCTCCCACAGCACGATCAGCGTGAACACGTACCACGGAACGAAGGCGAATCCCGTGACAAACGCGGGGAACGCCAGCGCTCCTGCGAACTGGATGATCGCGAACGCTGCCATGAAGAGGAGAACGACACCAGTCGGTATTGCACCGGCAATAAAGAACGAAATGACATATTCACCCGGCCCGGTCTCCAGCGTCTTCCCTTTCTCCAACATTTCGAAGCTGTTCCAGAGCCACCGCCCGAAAAAGGCAAAGATCCCCAGTCCTGCAATTATTCCGGAGTACATCATCAGCCTCGTGAGATAGTCCGTCTGGAAAAACGCCACGAACGGTATGGCGGCAAGAGTGGAAAAAACCGCGAGGATGAGCACCTGGTACCTGTACCGCTGCAGCCTTCCGGTGCGTGCCGGCTCTCCGGTTCCTTGCGACGGAACGTCTTCGGCGAAAATATCATTCGGTACCGGCGACTGCCTCGGGAGTGCGCGAGCCTGCGGGCACCAGCCGAGGTAATACCTGATTGTCTGTGCAAGCTGCATATCAGGCTGCTCCCATGCGCCACCTGGACAGCATATCAGATATCGTTCCCGGATCATCGACATACAATCCGACGATTTTTTTGTTATTCGTGCATATCGCCACTACTTCGGCACGGTGTGATCGGACATGCGCGTGATAGAACAACATCCCGAAAAATACGATAATGGACAGAGTGTACAATATGAAAACTGGTAAGGAAACCCGGTCCATAACCCGGGAAATGAACTGTGAGTCCTCCCTGAAAAGAACCAATGAGATAACCGAAACGAAAAAGATCGCTGTCGCCCCACGGAAAAGCCACCGGCGCGAATGGTGGATATTTTTCCGGACCTCAATGAGTGTTACTGTCTCTTTTGCGATGACGATCGGCCGGGAGAATAGCCGCCGGACGGTGATGGCATCAGGTTTTTTAATATCCCAATAAATCATCCGCAGGGCAACACCAAGGATGAAGATACTCAGCAGCAACATTCCAAGGGAAGACAAGTTTCCGACAAAGCCGTATCTCATGAAGGCGAACAATCCCGCTATTGTACCTGCGAGAATAATAGTAAAGACGGGTACCGACATTCCGGTCGAACCATAATCTATGATCACGTCCTGGATCGTAAACCCGCCTTCTCCCAATGGTATCGACGACACGGGATATTCTGCCTTAAATGTTCCGGAACGTAGCGCCGTCATCCTGTCGGGACACCAGCCCAGCCATCCCCGGATCACCTCAGAAACATGGATCATGAGATAGTCTCCGGTTTTTCCAGGTTCTCTTCAGGAACGCCGGATATCCCATCCCTCTTTCCGGTACAGGAGAGATACGAAATCGCAACACCCGCTGCAGTAAAACCTGCTGCCAGCAGGACAGAACAGGCAAGGATGAACCCAAAATAGACTGCCATCATCAGCGGATGTCCCTGGTGGGGAGCCTCATAACCCGGCTGGAGCATCGGGAGTAACTGACCTGTCATATGTGCTGCAACAGCGACAATAAGGACGATTGTCCCATACACAAGGATGCAACCCAGCATCTGACGCCAGGTTCTCTGTATAAATGGTATCGATCCGGCAAGGGCAGGGGTCATCCCCTTCTTTTTCAGGACGATGATTGGGACAAGACATAGTGCGGCGAGGAACAGGATGATGTTGATGAACAGAAGTGTGAACGAGGAATAGAGCACCGAAACGTCCCCATACGGGAAATAGGCATCTGGAATCCAGAAGAAGGCGTTCATGATCTCAGCTACGATATTGTGGAGAAAATACCAGATCCCGACGATTAAGTCAAATCCGAGGGTCGCGATGAATGCCATTGCAATGGACAAGACTGCAAGCGGAGCGGCATGGGCGTTGACCCTGAAAAATCCCTCACGGATCGTGACCGGTGCATTTACCCCGTTCTCATTCCGTTGCAGGACCAAGTCTGACAGCAGGAGGTTGAAACAGGACAGGCAGATCAGCTCAACCAAGAAGAGCCATGGGTTAAAATCTATGGATAAGTCGCCGAATAGAATAGGAGTGACAAAGGGGAGGGTTTGGTCATAATATTGGCGATCCCAAAGATTTCCCACGATTAAAAGGAAAATCGCGAGTACGAGAAGGAGCGAGAAGCGGAGCAGATACCGGTTCCGGAGTATCGTCTTGAAGCTGTCTGTAGCAATGCTGATCCCGTCCCGGATCCGGCCGGAACTACCTGCGGATCCACGGCTATCAGGTTGGACAGGATGAATCGTTTCAGGCGGGACCTTGAGAACCGCCGGTGCAGTGCGCAAGGCAGGTGCGTTCGGGCACCAACCGAGATAGTTCTCAAGAGTCTCATGCAGGCGAGAACTGCCGGGAATCATCTTTCTGCCCCCGTGCAATATTTTGCAAATAAATCCGGTATAGTACCCGTCTTTTCCATAGAATGGAGGCAGACGAGAAAAATCCCCCCCATCAGCAT
>JAPKXV010000231.1 GCA_026394635.1 Methanoregula sp.
CCCCGCTCGAATTAGAGCGGTTTATTGGGATCCGCGACAAAAGTACTGGTGATACCTCATGAAATGGAAAGAATGGGTGCACGTGACCAAACTCGATCCTGACAAACAGTTGAAGCCCGGGGATATCGATGCGATCGCTGCAAGCGGGACCGATGCCCTGATGCTCTCCGGCACCCTGAACGTGACGCAGGATAACCTTGCCGCCCTCTTACAGCAGGTAAAGGCGTATTCCCTGCCGCTGGTCATGGAGCCTGCAGATCCGGAAGCGGTGCTCATGCAGGGGATCGATTATGTCTTTTTGCCCAGCGTGATGAATACAACCGACGTGCAGTGGATCATCGGCAAGCACCGGATGTGGGTGCAGGAACAGAAGCACCAGGTTCCCTGGGACCGGATTGTGCCGGAAGCCTATATCGTGCTCAACCCGGACTCATCCGTTGGCAGGGTGACCAAATCGGTCTGCAACCTCAGACCCGAAGAGGTCGCTGCATATACGACTCTCGCTGACCATTATTTCCATTTCCCGATTGTGTACATCGAATACAGCGGGACATTCGGTGACCCGGACGTCGTGAAGGCAGCATCGGACGTGCTCGACAAGTCCATCCTCTATTACGGCGGCGGGATCAATTCTGCCGAGAAAGCGGCGCAGATGAGCAGGTATGCCGATACGATTGTCGTGGGCAACGCGGTATATGACCAGGGCGCCGCCGTCCTGAAAGCGACCGTGGACGCGGTCCAGTAACCTTTTTTATGCCTGACATAGACATCGTGCTTGTCGCTCCCCTCTACGAGGGCAATGTCGGGTTTACCGCGCGGGTGATGAAGAATTTTAATTTCCACCGCCTTGTCCTCGTTGACCCGTGCCCGCTCGGGAATGAGGCAGACGCCCGGGCTGCACACGCACGTGACGTGCTGAAAGACGCGGAGGTCTGCACGATCGAGGATGTGTTTGCACGGAGCAACATCGTGGTCGCAACGACCGGTGCGGTCAGCAAATCGGTCTGCACCCCGATGCGCATGCCGTTTTTTACGCCAAAGGAACTCCGCGAGCATATCAAAACACTTGACGGGCGCATATCCATTTTGTTCGGGCGCGAGAACTGGGGGCTCAACAACGAGGAGGTGAAACGGAGCGATATCATCTGCACGATCCCGACCTCGGAAGATTACCCGATCCTCAACCTCTCGCACGCGGACCTCTGAAGGTTACCCGATCCTCAACCTCTCGCACGCGGTCGGCGTCATCTGCTATGAACTCTCCAACCTGCCCCGGCCGGAATACCCGCTTGCATCGCCGTTTGAGATGGGGCACCTGTACCGGCACATCGACCGGTTCCTCGACGCGGTCGGGCACCCGGAGTTCAAACGCGAGAACACGATGACCATGATCCGGCGGGTCCTCGGTCTGGCAAACCTGACGATCCGGGAGGCAAGTACCCTGCACGGGCTGCTGCGGAGGACGGAGTGGCACATCGATCCGGCGCTTCTTGGCAGGAACAGAGACACTCGTGTGGATGATAGTTCTAAAGATGATGAAACGCATACCTGATCCCGCATGATTCTTGTAGACTGGCAGCTCCTCGATCGGATCGCGAGGGGTTACATCAAAATCGACCCGTACGACCCGAAGATGGTGCAGCCCAACTCGCTGGACATACGCCTCGGCAACCATTTTGTCTGGTACAGGGAGGGCGAGCAGGTCATTGACCCGTTCAATGAGGCGAGTATCACCGCGGAGGTTGAGGAGGTGCACGCGGAATCGTTCGTGCTGCACCCGGGACAGTTCGTGCTCGCCGAGACGCTGGAATGCATCGGGCTCCCTGACAACATTGTCGCGACCATCGAAGGCAAGTCAAGCATCGCACGGCTCGGTGTTGCGCTCCACCAGACCGGTGGGTGGATCGATGCGGGGTTCCGGGGCACGATCACGCTGGAGATGTGCAACGTGAACACGCGCCCGGTGAAAGTCTATGCGGGGATGCCGATCGGGCAGCTGGTATTCTACACCACCGAGCGGGCGGAGCGCCCGTATAACAAGAAAGGCGATGCAAAATATCTCGACCAGCGACAGGCGACGCTGTCGCGGTACCATAAGAACAGGAAAAAACCGGACTGGAAAAGCCCGTGAGGGACTCCTTTTTAGTCCGGGCCCCTGCGCCTCGCAGTCTTCCTGCAAAACGCGGGTTGGGCTCCGGTGAAATCCGTGATCTCACATGATTATTTGAGATCCGGGATGAACCGGTCTTCGGTGGATATCGCAAGGGGGGCTGATGGACATCTTCTTTTAGTTTGCCCTTCCCCGGGGGAACGGCAAACGCCCCCGAGAACGTTATGAAAACGATGATTTCTCCAGAGCCCCGGGTTCAGCACTATATATACCAGCACAACCCATTTTTTAAGGATAATCAATCCAATCCGGAGATGAATTAATGCGACTTCTTCTCATTCATTCAGATTATATCGAATACGAAGCAAAAAAGAAGACAAAGATGGCGGAGGAGTGCTCTGTCCTTTCTGACAGGCAGACCGAGGCGCTTGTAGTTTTCTGTGCTGTAGAATCGGTCGACGAGGAAGACCTGGAAGGCGTTGTCCTCCAGGCAATCGGGGAGATAAAAAAGACCGCTGCCCAGGTGCAGGTAAAAAATATTGTCGTATACCCGTACGCCCATCTCTCCAGTGACCTCGCTTCCCCCGAAACTGCCATCACCGTATTAATTGCGCTCAAGGCAGGGCTTGATGCGGAAGGGTTTGCCGTAAAGCGTGCGCCGTTCGGCTGGTACAAGTCCTTCAAACTCTCGTGCAAAGGCCACCCGCTCGCCGAACTCTCCAAAACAATCGTTCCCGGTGAAGAGGGTGCAGTCAAAAAGGAAAAAAATGAAGTCACCCACGACTGGTTTGTCCTCACTCCGGATGGGAAGCAGCATGATTACAGGGAATTCCTCGATGACTCGCCCTTCGGCTGCCTTGTGAAAAAAGAACTTGGCGTCGCGGTACCGACCGGGGGAGAACCTGCCCATGTCGGCCTCATGCGGGCTAAAGAACTCGTGGACTATGAACCGGCAAGCGATGTGGGCTGCCTGCGCTGGATGCCCAAAGGCAAACTGATCCGCGACCTTCTGGCAGACTACGTGCTCCGGATGGTGCTTGAGTACGGCGGCACGCCCGTCGAGACGCCGGTCATGTACGACCTCGGCGACCGGGCGATCTACGAGCATGCAGAAAAGTTCGGTGAGCGCCAGTACCGGTTCAAGTCCAACAACCGGAACATGATGCTCCGGTTCGCGGCATGCTTTGGCATGTTCTCGATCATGCGGGACATGCACATCTCGCCCAACACCCTGCCCATGAAGATGTACGAGCTCTCCACGTACTCGTTCCGGCACGAGCAGAAAGGGGAAGTGATCGGGTTGAAACGCCTCCGGGCGTTCACGATGCCCGACATGCACTCGCTCTGCACGGACATGCCCGAAGCCCTGAAATGCTTCGAGGAGCAGCTCGCGATGGGCTGGCAGACAGGAAAAGACTTTGAGACAAAACTTGTCGCCGCATTCCGGTGCACCAAGGAGTTCTACGCCGAGCACGAGGCATGGGTGAAAAAGATCGTCAGGGAGTCCGACTGCCCGATGCTCATCGAGATCCTGTCCGACCGTGTCCATTACTGGGTCGCAAAGATTGACCTCGCGGCAATCGATGGGCAGATGCGCCCGATCGAGAACCCGACCGTCCAGATCGATGTCGAGAGCTCGACCCGGTTCAACATCAAATACCACAAGGAGGACGGCACGGTTGTCCACCCGCCGATCCTCCACTGTTCCCCGACCGGCAGTGTCGAGCGTGTTATCTGCGCGATACTCGAAAACATCTCCACGCAGGCCGTCCCCGCGCTCCCGGCATGGCTTTCACCGGTGCAGGTGCGGGTCATACCCGTCGCAGAGCGCCATGGTGCATTTGCAGAAGATGTATGCAACGCGATCAATGCGGCACAGGTACGGTGTGATGTCGATGACCGGGACGAGAGCGTGGGCAAGAAAGTCCGCGAAGCCGGCATGGACTGGGTCCCCTATGTGGTTGTCGTGGGAGATGAGGAAGCAAAGAGCGGGAACCTTACGGTTACCATCAGGAAGAAGTCACAACCTCACCGTCACGGTCCGCAGGAAGTCACAGCCCAACAAACCCTTCAAGGAACAAATGACCCCCGACGCATTGATTGCGGCAGTCAGAAAAGATACTGGAGGCATGCCGTTCCGTCCGCTCTATACGCCAAAGAAGTTGTCGAAGAAGGCACGGTATATCTGAATTTTTTGGTAACTATTCAGAGTTCTCCCGAAACAACCAACAGAATTCATTACAAAAAGCAGACCCGGTTTTTTTCTGGAGAGACATGCAAACCGGGGTAGTGTCTCTATATTGCTGTAAATTCAGCCACAGTATCCAGAGAGATCATCTCACTCTTCATAGATAAATACCGGTTACCCGTGATCCATTCCTCGTTAATATCGATAAGGATCGAACCGGTGAGTCTGAGCAACGAAGCATCATTCGGGAAGGCACCGATTTTTCTGCTCCGTCGTTTGAGTTCTTTATGAACTCGTTCCAGGAGATTGGTAGTCCGGATCTTTTTCCAGAATTCCGGGGGAGCCGATCGATAATTCATCAACCCGTGGAGGAACCGGTGAATCGTATCAGCTGCGCGAGAGACCCCGTTCATCGAGTTGAACTGCGTATTCCTGCAGTCTACCGGAATCACTCAGGCATTCTTTCAGGGTCTCTGCGATCTCCTTGTGATGTTTCCGAGGGGCTTTCCTGAGAACTGCCCGGATGAAGTGAACATGACACATTTGCCATGAGGAGCCCGGGAACATTTTCCCGGCAGCAGATTGGATCCCGGTGTGGCCGTCGGAGATGATGAGATCCACCTTGGAGAGGCCTCTCTCCTTCAGGTCCGAGAATATTCCTTCCCACGTAAGTTCATGTTCTGCATCTGCGACTCTTGCACCCAAGATCTCCCGGTATCCATCGGTTCTTACGCCCACAACTACGAGAAGAGCTTTGTTGACGTACTTGACTCCATCTCTCACTTTGAAGTACGATGCATCAACGTAGAGATACGGAATGTGGGAGTCGATGGTTCTTTCCATAAACTCCGTTACCTTCCCATCGAGTTCCCGTGCCACTTTCGAGACGTATGACGATGAGATCTGGTTGACGCCCAGGTGTGAGATTACATTCTCAACATTTCGGGTCGATACACCCTGCAGGTACGATTCGATGATCACATTGACGAGTGCTTTCTCGGTCCGGGAATATCGTTCGAAGACTTTTGTCTCAAACGGGATCTCCCGTAATTGCGGTTTCTGGAGAATTAGGTCTCCGAATCGGGTCTTGAGGGATCTGGACCGGTAGCCATTCCGATGTGCTCTCCTTGAACTCGATCTCGCGTGTCTCGGTACTCCTGCCTGCTGAGCTACCTCCTCGTTCATCACATCGTTGAGGAACCATGTGATGAGTTGTTGCATTCCCTTCTCGTTATCGGTAAGATAATTTAGTACTATGTCTCTTAGATTCATTGCCCTGTTCCTCTTTGTTTCCAATTCACTGTTGGATACAGGGCATCTTCACCTTTTACAGCACTTCGTGTACGCTACCGAATCCATTCGATGTGATAGGGATTCCATCATGCCGGGAATTCTGTTGTGTAACTTTTTCTCTCTCTCTCCAAAGTATTGCATGTTTTAACATGATCTCGGTCAGA
>JAPKXV010000009.1:0-6264 GCA_026394635.1 Methanoregula sp.
AAATATTATTACCCGGCGACAATCGTCGGTTGTGCTATCCTGTTCGCTGCAATCCTTTTTGTCGCAAGCCCGCAACTGTACAAACTTTTCTTCTCCGAGCTCTTTGCATTCTTCGGACAGCAGGCAATAACAAATACCGTGGAGGAAGCCAGCGGCTGGTCGCTTGACAACGCATGGATGACCTTCAATTACGGGCTCGTTCTCATGATCGGCGGGGCACTGGTGATCCTATATAATAACATAAAAGAGGAGCGCCCTTACGAGATCTTTGCACTGGTATGGTCAGTGGTCGTGTTTTACTCCACGTGGCAACACATTAGGTACGAGTATTATCTTGCCATCAACGTCGCGCTGCTCTCTGCGATATGCGTGAGTTTCATACTCGAAAGAGGCGGGAAAGATCTTATGCTCCTCGCAACCGGCATCTCATCATCTCAAGAACCAGCCGGGTCAAAGGAGATGGAAAAAGAGGATACCCCCCGGGGGAAGCAGAAGAAGAAAACGTCTAAAAAGGGTGGGGGTGGTAAAAAAGGTGCGGGTGCCGCTCCTGCTCCGGACTACCTGATGCTCAGCCTCATAGTCATCGTTCTCGGTCTGAGTATTCTGTTTGTGTACACTTCCGTCACATACAGTTACGAGAACGCATCAAGTAACGCCATGCGAATGAACGGTGACTGGCGGGAGTCGCTTGAATGGGTGGGCAACAACACTCCGGAGACCGGCGTGAATTACTTCACCATCTATGACAGGAATACATTTTCATATCCCAACCAGTCGTACGGGATTATGTCCTGGTGGGACTATGGGCATATGATCACGTACATATCGAAGCGTATCCCCAACACCAATCCCTTCCAGCAGGGTGTTACCGGGTCTTCCAATTTCTTCATCGCCCAGTCAGAGGATACGGCAAATGCGGTGCTTGATGCGGCAGGTACACGGTACGTGATCACCGATATCGAGATGGACACCGGCAAATTCCGGGCGATGGCAACATGGTACAATACATCGGCAGCAGCAGATCCATACCTGATGACTCTGTTCATGCCCAGTCAGATGGATCCCAACAAATACAACTCCGTCCTTTTGAGCGAAGCACCTTATTACCATACCACGATCTCACGGCTCCACAACTTTGATGGGTCGATGACGAATCCGACAACGGTATATTATGTTGAATATGCGGATCCGTCCGTGACCGGTGCCTTGTACCCGGTCATGACGAACTACGTCAAGATGAACGCAACCGAAGCAGTGAGCCAGGCAGCTCAGTACAACCTGAACGCCCCGGCAGGCTATCATGCTGTTGCGCTCAGTCTATCGATTTTACTCCCCATTGACAACGTCCCGGCACTCCACAACTACCGGCTCGTCCACGAGTCGCCGACGAACGTGCTCAACTCAAAAACGGCAGACGTGAAGTACGTGAAGGTCTTTGAATATGTGAAAGGGGCACATATCAAGGGAACAGGGATTATCGAGATCCCGCTCGTCTCCGACACCGGGCGGAATTTCACGTACCGGCAGGAGAGCGTGAACGGCGAGTTTGTCGTGCCTTATTCTACGACCGGAAACCCGTACCCGGTTAAAGCCACCGGCAAGTACCGGATCGTGGGAACCGGCGCCACATTTGACGTGCCTGAATCTGCAGTTATGCAGGGCACGACAATCAATTAACCATTTTTCCCACAACCCGGTTCGTCATTTCGCTGGTCTTTTGGTATGGATTTCCTATTCTCAACCTAAAAGGATGACATTATAGTCAAGCACGTAAGGTTTGATATTAATCATAGATTCAAAAAATCACAAATTTTTGTTAAATTCAGAAATACTTGAATTTTAACGGTTTGAGAAAAATATTTAGTATTAAAAGTGAGGTTCCTAACTATAATTACAATGAAGATGCCATTTGTCGGAGATGTAAATAAGATGAGTGGTGGTGGAGAAAACCGGAGGATAGTGACAAATTTGAGAATAAAAATGGGAGCGCTTAAGCACCAGTCAACACACCGGCATTTAAGGCACGGGAAGACTGCTGCCGGAGCCGGCTTTGGGGGAACATACCCTGCCGTTCAGCCTCATCACAGAGCCATGAGGGAGAGACCAGTTTTCCGCTGTAGCCATAATTGTTCGCAACACAACCGGTCCGGCAGGATTTTGCATGAATGCAGGAGCCGCAGATGCCGGGATAATCGCTCACGTTCTGGAGATCTTGACGGAGCCCGAGAATTACAGGATGATGAAGCCAGATCTCCCGGATACTATCTTTCCCGAGATGTCCGTACACCATCTCAGGGATAGTCTGGCCAATCCCACAGAGGGCAATCTCCCCGGAGCCGAGAATACCGAGGATGCCTGAAACCCCGCAGTCGCAGACCTTCCCTTTCGTCCGCCAGAGTTCGGAAAATGGTGTAAGGGCTGGCGGCATCGACAGGATCACCGGGACCGGTGCCTTCGGGCGGAGTTCCTCGTTCACGTACCGGGAGAGTTCAAGGAATTCCTTGAAGTCCAGTGCCTCGCCGCGTTCGTGCATGTCAATGCCGCGTCCGGTCCGGGTCACCGGGTTGAACTTCACTGTCGCAGCTTTGTGTTCAGCAGCAAGCTGTACCAGTGCTTCCATCTGGTGCCGGTTGCCGTGGTGGACTGCCATAATCACCTGGCAGTTGGCGTAGCCTGCTTCAACAAGGAAGTCAAGCCCGCTGAGGGCAGCATCAAACGCACCTTTTACGCCCCGGAATGCATCATGCACGGCAGGCACCGGCGAATCGATACTCACCGAGATAAAGCCCACCTTTGATTTTTCCTTGAGGAAGTGCGCCATCTCTTGCGTCATCAGCGTGCCGTTCGTCTCCATGTTCATCGAGAGCCCTTCTGTCGTGAGCAGCTCGACAACCTCTTTAAACTGCGGGTGGAGCAGCGGTTCGCCGCCGGTCAGCTTCGCGCTGCCTAAGCCTAAGGTCTTTGCCTCGATAACCGCTTCCCTGAGTGCTACCGGGTCAATGGTCTTTCCCGGCAGGGGTTTACTGCCGGAAAATTCCGGGGTAATCCAGCAATGACGACAGCGGAGGTTACAGCTCGCAGACATATAGAGATAGAATGAGCGAAGCGGGGGCACACCTTCCGGAAGGTTAAGGGTCCGGGTCTGTAGTTCGGTTAAAGCGGGTTGTTCGGGAAGGTCACAGAATGTCAAAGGATTATGTCTCCCCTGCATAGACACGGAAACAGGACTGGGGATCGATGCCGATCAGCCTGCCGCTTTTGGCCATCACCGATGCCGGGCAACCCCCGGCACAGAACCCGGTATACCGGCAACCGGCACATTCCGGCAGTGCGGAGAGCGGGATCTCCCGCCGCCGGCGAACAGCATTGATCGCCGGTGATTTGAGCCATGCTTCCTTAAGGGAATGCATCCCGATGACCCCCATAGTCAGTGTCGGGAGCATATTACACGGCACCATCGTGCCATCGTGGAGCACGGCCATCTTTGAAAAAACACCGCCGCACGAGCAGAGCGTCCCGCGCCCCGGCATCCCGGTCTCACCGCGGGAAATCTTTTCCTCGATCTCCTTAACCATCTTTGCACGGGCAAGCGGACCGGCTGCTGCCCCAATCTTCCCGCAGTACTGTTCGTTGAGTTCAAAAAGAGCCTTCATTGCCTGCCGCCGCTCATCTTCAGAAAGCATAATATTCTCGCCGCTGCACCGGGCAGTACCCATCGCTTCGGCTTCATTGGTTGAAAAACCGGAAAGCCCAATATCATCAATGAGAAGACTAGCGATCTTTTCAAGATCATTGATATTGTGGTGGTTTAAGGTCACCCGCACGGTTACGGGAAATTTCGCCTCAACAAGGAGGCGAAGCCCATGGACAGCCCGGTGAAAACTCTTATGCGGGCGTGAAAGATCATGGACCTCTGCACAGGACCCATCGATCGAAACCTGGATGGAGTCCAGCCTGAGCCGGCGCTTACCTTCGGAGAAGGATGCGATGACGTCTTGTGTGATCAGCGTTCCGTTTGACAGGATACTGTACCGCATTCGGTTTGCAATCACACCGTCTATAAGAGAAAACATGTCGGGGCGGATAAAGATCTCTCCGCCCGAAAGACACACCCTCTGGACACCGAGCCCCCCGAGTTCAGTAAAAAAACCCAGCCACCGTTCAGCCGGAAGGTCAGCCCGGGTGGTCATGCTGTCAGCATAAAAACAGTATTTACACGAGAGATTGCATCGCCCGGTAAGGGATAAATCTACGGATTTCGGCACCTGAAGAACCCCTTTAGGTGAAACCGTAAGGTCAGCGTACAGCGGGTGCTCCTGCATTACCCTAGACCTCCGATATAAAGTCCGGGGTAAGATCCGCAACAAACGTTTCAATATCCTTTCTTATCGAAGCATGATCCGGACTATTGCTGTAAGATTTGGTAATATATTCAACGATCTCTTCGACTGTGCGGGGCTGGTTGATAAAGTCCCATACAACGATGCCCGTTGGGTTGATCAACAGGGTATTGTCGGTATCAGCATTGAAAAGGAGAGCCCCGTCATCCCCCTCAACCCTGCACGAAACAACCGGGTTTGCGGTTATCTGTCCGTTCAGGCTGATGCCCGTCTTGTTTGTATCCTCGTGATTTTTGGCAGGACCGGTAGTGTTTTTATCAGGTTCCATTCTTGTTTCCCTGTCTGGTTGTTGTGTACATTATGTTCAAAAATTATTCGTCTGACTTTTGATTTCATACCCGAGGAAACCTTCTTCTGAAAGAGTTACGAGAAACGCTGCGACATCATTCTTAACCGTATCTGGTGCATCAGAAAAATTCCGGCTGACTGCCTCTGCAATTTCTTCTGGATTGCGTCGCCCGTCGATCAGGGTCCATACCAGCGCACCGGTCTTGTTGAGGGCAATCGTAGCACCTGTGTCGCAGTTTACCATAACCTTTCCCTCGTCCAGCCCGTCCCGGGAGACCACCGCAGGGTTAGCTACGGGAATTTTTGCAACAGTAATCCCTTCCATGACGACCATAATAAATTTTAAAAATATAACCATTTATAGTCAATAGTCTTAATCACAGATCTGAATTATATCGTATTTGTAACCAGGTTACCGCACATTTCCAAAACGGGCAGGCATCCGTTGAGGGAAAGCAGTTCCTGATGAATATCGGACAATGCAAACTCCCCCTTAAGGTCACACGATTATCCGTTACCAGAGCACCATGATCCCCATTCTTACACCGGCTTCAATCTCCCGCGAAATCGCATCCATGAAGATTGCCATACTCCGGGCCATCCGTCTGGTTTTCACCCATGCACCACGCTTGACAACCCTCACTATCATCCTCATTGTGATCCAAGGGCTGCTCCCGCTTGCCGCCCTCTTTGTCATGAAACTGATCGTCGATACGGTCACCGCGGGAATCGTTTCTGCCGACAAGTCCCCGGTCATTGCCCATCTCCTCCTCCTTTTAGGTGCGGCAGCGGGAATCGCCCTCTTAATTGCGATCTGCCGGGCGGTTGCCAGCTACACAACCGAAGTCCAGTCACTGGTCCTCACCGATATCATCACCGACCAGATCCAGGAACATTCCATCCGCCTCGACCTTGCCTACTATGAAAACCCGGCTTACCAAGACAGCCTCCACCGGGCACAGATAGAAGGACCCACACGCCCTGCGAAGATCGTCAACGACCTCGTCCAGATCGGACAGAACAGCATCTCGGTCTGTGCCATCGGGGGTTTCCTCCTTGCGTTCTCGCCACTCGTTGGCATTGTCCTGATCGGAGCCGCCCTTCCGGCAGCACTCGTCCGGATCTGGAACTCCCGGAGATTATACGAACTGCGTATCCGGCAGACCGAAACAGAGAGGAAGAGCAGGTACTACCACATGATGATGACCAATACCTACCATGCACGGGAGATCCGCCAGTTCGGTCTTGGTTCCCTGTTCCGTGAACGGTACCGTACGTTGCAGGATTCCCTCCGCACAGCCCTGCTGGCGATCTCCCGATCGCGGGCAATCTGGGAGATCCTGACTCAGGGACTCATCACGGTAGCGGTATTTGGTTCTTTTATCGTCATTGCACTGATGGCAGTCAATGGCACAATCTCGCTTGGCGACCTGGTCATGTTCTTCATGGGGTTCCAGCTCTGTATTGGGTACATCCAGTCCATATTTTCCAGCATGAACGCTCTCTATGAAGATCAGCTCTTCCTGCGTAACCTGTTCACCTTTCTCGATATGGAACCACAGATCACAGTCCCAAA